>NZ_CATJGZ010000039.1:0-2259 GCF_949740115.1 Bacteroides sp. 41_26 | reverse complement strand
TCACCGGGACGGACGGTTTGAGGAAACAAAGTATTTCATCCGCTATTTCCAGCCGGACGGGGCGGGAACGCTGAAAATGTCCGATGGGACGGTTTTACTGCCGAATGACCTGTACCCGCTTCCGGGTGAAACATTCCGGCTTTACTATACCTCTGCATCGACCGACCAGCAAACTGTGGATGTATATTTTCAGGATAGCTTCGGGCAGGTGGTACAACTTACGTTTTCATTTAATAATGATAATAACAAAGAAGTAGAATAGAAAAGTTTTTATAGAATATGTTAAGAAGCATCGGGAAGAATTTTCTCTGATGCTTCTTTATTTTTAATTTTGCAAATTATTGGCTATTTATGTAAAGTCACCATCTAATATTAATTATAAATGCATATATATGAAACAATTAGCATTACCTGCAAGATTTGAAAATTTAGAGAAAGTTGATAATCTCGTTGTAGGATGGGAAAATGTAAAACTTGCTATTCGCCCTGATTGTAGAGATGAAGTAAGCCTTGATAAAGCAAAAACTGCTATTGAAGCTGGATTAAATGATGCTGCAATCAATTATATTTGGAACCTTGCTATCTTTGATTTACAAAGAAAGATTATAGTTTATGGGGTTGATTATTTCTCGACAGCTATTAACTGGGATGGTAAGCCACTAAAAACAATAGAAGATTTAAGAGAAGTCAAAGACCATCAATTAATTTCAGGTGCATTTGCATTAGGAATAATACCTGCAGAAGCACATTTTTTTTTAGAACAATGTCGTGAATTACGAAATAATTTTTCAACCGCACATTATCCATTAGGTGAACTTGATAAATTAGAAACATTTAATTTTATTAAAAATTGCGTAAAATACGTATTGACATTTGATTTACCTGCACCGGGATTACAAATTAAAGATTTAGTTGAAAGTCTCACTATTGAAAAACTGGAAAGTGGGGATGATATTACTGCAATTATAGAGAGCCAGTCTGCTAAAATACATGGTCCGATACTACATAATCTTTTTTCAAACTTTATAAAACAAGATTGTAACCCTAACCTTAAATATAATATAAAACTAATAGCTCCTTGCCTATGGGAGTTAGTTTCTGATGAAATCAAAAGTAGCATTGCTGCAAAATTTGCTTCATTAAGAGATATAAAGGGAAAAGACGCAGCCAGCGAGGCATTAGCTTTCCTCAAGTTGGTTGATGGGGTAAGTTATATACCTGAAACGTTTAAAGAAATCATATTTAAGAAACATGCCCAATTCCTAATTGATGCACATAACGAATGGAATAACTTTTACAATGAACCGGGATATGCTAAAGATTTAGCTTCTTTGGGAATAGATGTACCCATATCTGCTATATATACCTATGTAAAAGCTATTGTTCTTTCTTTCATAGGGAACACTTATGGAATAGCAACAGATGCGCAATCATATAACAAAACAATGATTGCTAACTTATCACAAACAGGTATAAGAACCCTATTTAAGATTATAGATACTGACATAAATGTTATCCGTGAACTATCACATAACAAACCAGCTTGTAGAGTACAAGAGTTAATGGATTTGATTAGAGATAAAACAATGTTGCCAAAGCAAAAAGAACAATTTGACTTTATTACTTCCAATAAACCTGAACGCCTTAAACGACACTTTGAAAAACGTTATTGGGAATTAATCGAGAAATAAATGATATGAATAAGTAATTTTAGAACTAACGAAACATTATAGCAATTTATGACAGTAAAATACTACTGATGATAAAATAGCATTATTTAAAATATATGGATATACAACGGTTTCTTTGCTACTTTCTTTTTCGTTTCAACTCATGAAAGAAAGTAGTTTTATAAGATTTTACTTTTGAGTTTTCAGCTATTTCCCCATGCAGTAGGCGAGATTCTTCAAATATTTTTGTAAGGCTTGAAAAATATTCGTTCAAATAGCAATAATTATACTAATAGTAAAATTATCCCCTAAATGTACCTAAAAGCATTTCTTACCCCATTTTAGTTTAAAGTTTCCATCTTGTTATGAGTTATCAGATAATTAAAAATAAAAGCAGGACAATGAAAATAAAAGCCATACAAAACAGGTAAACGGCAGAGATAAACAACCGGAGAACGAACCGGATAATAAAAAAGCCTATGATTAGGGCTATCCACATTCCGGCGGTGCTGGTGGCTGCCTGATAGATGATAAAAGCAAGTATAAACCATCGTAAAAAAGTCGTTATCTTATTATATACTTTCATTGT
>NZ_CATJGZ010000038.1:0-57166 GCF_949740115.1 Bacteroides sp. 41_26 | reverse complement strand
TTATTTCTCGGTGATAAATGCCCCGTTTCTCGTAGAGAATCGAAGCGTTTGTCGTAGAGAAACGAGTCGATTCTCTACGAGAAAATAATCTCTCATATAATGTATTAATTATCAATGTATTATAAAACCGTCTACTTGTTTTGAATATTTACTACCTAAACGGTCCATTTGTTCCTTTTTCAGCATTTATGTGTATCTGAAATCACAACACATCTCGGGTCTCTTTGTATATAATCCCTGTCATAGGTCTGTTGCTTGTGAATCAGACTGTAAATCAGCCGCAATAACTTATTGGCAATGTTATTCATCGCTACGAAAAAGTGCTTCTTTTCCACTTTATGCTTTTTTAGGAAGTATAATCTTATTTCTTTATTATGCTCCTTTGCCGAACGTGCACATAAGAAAAGCAGTGTTTTCAATTGTTTGTCACCCATTGGCGATATTTTATGTCCGCATTTCATCTTTCCCGATTCTTTTGGATAAGGAGCGATACCTGCGTAAGCAGCACATTTTTTAGCCGTGTCTAATTTTCTAAAATTCTCTGTCTTTATTATCAGCTCACAACTGGTCACAGGTCCTACACCGACAATGGAGGTAAGAATCTGATAATTCCTGCTGAATTCGGAAGAGTTTTGTATGAGGGCTTCTATCTCATGGTCAAGCCCGGATATTTGGGTATTTAACTCCGCAAGGACAGCTCTCCGTGCATGGACGGCCGCCAGGGAAACAGAAGATTTACAATTATCACCTATGTTTAAAGTGTCCAGGCGCTTACGAGATTCCACCAGCAGAGAGCGTGTACGATACAATTCCTGAAGTTCAGACATCTCTTCCCCAGCATAGAAACAAGGTCTGAGAAGGTCATAAAAACGTTCGGCATATTCACGGATACGACAGGCATCCAGAGGATCGGATTTACCACGCTGAAGCCCCAGACTATGCTTTATCTGATAACCCGGAACAAAACACAGGCATATCCGGTTTAAAGTACACAGACGAAGCAGTAGGTCGCCATAAACGCCTGTATGTTCCGCACAAAGAACGGCAGAGGAAGGCAAGGAGAGAAGAAACTTGCTGATCCCATGAACCGTGTTCTTTACACCGGATAAATGACGGACACTGCCCGATTCACTCAAAAAACTAACCTCAAAGCTTGACATTCCCAAATCAATTCCATAAATTTGTACCATAACATTTTTATTTAGTGAAGGGCTCCGATATTGAACGGCTACTACCATGATAATGGGATCCAACTCCCGAAATACTCTCTGGCTTAGGTTCAATAAATATGTCGTGCTTAATACGAGGAATAATCTAAAAGATTAATAGAGGAAGTAAGCTAACGCGACATATGGAGGCTTTCTTGTTTACGAGACAATATTAAGAAATTTATTCTTATTAACGTTCATAAAGAACTATGTTTTCCATGGCAAAGATAATGGTAGAAGAACAGGTCGTTTCTCTACGAGGAACGAGGCGATCTCCGTAGAGAAACGACCTGTTTCTCTACGGAGAAAAATAAGAGCTAATAATACGCTATATATCAACCTGTTACAAAACCGCTCATTTTATTACAATTTGTCACAATACATTACCTCCACATTCCACTCGTTCTCAGCTCATGTTTTATGAATCTACGGATAACCCGATAGCGCGGATGCAACACATGAAGCGGACGAACAGAATTCTCACTGATCCAGAAAAGAAAGAGGCAAAGCAAGCTTATCATCGTAAGCCATCCATATAGTTCTTTCATTGAAACCATTAACGCCTGTTGCTGTAATGCTCCATAAAGTTCCCCTGCCGGTAACTGATTGGCTAAAGGGTTGACACGGTCTAAGGTAGTCCCCAGTAACATTGCATTTTTTTTCAATACCACATTCAAAGCGTGCCCAAGGATAGCCGTACCCAACACTCCGCCAAACCCCGCACTGACAAAACTCTGTATCGTAATTGCCTGAAAGAAGTTCTGAAAAGGTACGCGAGACAAGGCAGTAAGAAAACATATGGCTATAATAACGTAGCCGAAACTACGCAAAAACAAAGGCATTATCAGAGCCTCTTTAGGCAGATTATAATCAATCGTAAAATATAAAATCATCAAATAACCGGTAATAGCCATAAAGGCAATGACCGTCATCGTCCTATAACACCATTTGTTACGCGAAAAGGTGTAAAAAGTAAATACACTGCCTGCAACAGTTCCCAAAAGAAGCACCCAGTTGAGTGAAATAACATTTAACGAGTCATAACCAAGTACCGCTTCCATATAAATATGCTCAAATAGATGAGAGGGTGCCAGCAATACATCAACAATGATATAAAACAGAAAAGTCATATACACAACTTTATATCGCCAGGTTGCCAGAGCAATGAACGGATGACGTATGAAAGAAGCACGAAACAGATTTAACAGCAAAAGCACAACACCTGCCCCTGTAGCCGCCCGTATATAAACGGATTCATACCAATCATAATACTCACCATACACACATACAAAAATGATACACAGCACAATGCTCCCCCACATAATAGCACCCAGCCAGTCGATGCCATAAAGAGGAAGTTTAGGCATGGAACGAAAATTGCGAAAGATAACCATGGTTATTAACATTATCAACAAAAGTAGTGCGATCACCACCCAATGCATATACTCCCACTTAGCCCAGAATGCTGTATAAACAGTTAACAACCCCGAGAGTTGCATGCATCCTTGTACCAACAGATAGATAAAACAGAAAAAGACAGAAAGATCACGCTTAGGGGTAAGCCAAAGCTGGATGGTAGAGTTACACTCAAACGTTGCCCACATTCTGAATATACCCGCAATAAAACAGACAAAAACAAGCAATGGAACACTATGTGTATGCATACATATCAAATTGCAGATAATGATAACAATGCAACAGGTAAGAAAAGCCGTTTTAGAAGGAAAACGAAATTTCAGCCGGAACATGATGTTGAATGTCAATCCCATCCCCACCAAAGAAGCATATCCTGCCATCATTATATCTTGTTGCATCAAAGCCGTAGAACCGACCATCTCGCTAACAGCTGCCAGATAAACTCCACCGGAAAACTGGAAGATGATAACGAAAACAATAATAATCCACGGTTTCAGCTTCTCCGGAACGAAGTCACGAATAGCCGGAATAGAAAAAGGACCTGTTTCGTGCATAGATTAATAGTTAACAATACATTCTACATTCATACCAGCGCGTAGACGCTTCATATCCTCCGGCCTGTTGTCTTTGGAAAATTCGATACGAACCGGAATCCGTTGTTCTACTTTTACAAAATTACCGGCTGAGTTGTCTTGCGGAATAAGAGAAAAACTGGCTCCAGTAGCCTGTGAAACAGATTTCACCAAACCTTTGAATACAATGCCCGGTATGGCATCTACTTCAATATCGACTTTGTATCCTTCGTTAATATGTGCTGTCTGTGTTTCTTTATAATTTGCTACCACCCATTTGTCCTTTTCATCTACCAGATCTACCAGCGTTTGTCCCGGCTGTACCAATTGTCCTTCCTGTATCTCCTTCCGCCCGGTTGTCCCGTCACAAGGTGCCAGAATCACAGTATATGAAAGATTCAGCCGGGCCAGATTCAAGGCAGCTTCTGCTACTTTAATACCGGCATCGGTCTGCTCCAAACGACGGGTTTGTTCCTGATTAACAAGTGCAGTAGATTGTTTCTGACGGAGCAAAAGTTCATAACGCGCCTTTGAGGCTGCATATTCTGTCTGAATGGCATCATACTGCTGACGGGTTACAGCATCCTGCGCCAGCAAATTCTTATAACGATTGTATTCCCGCCCGGCGTTGTCCAACCGTATTTTAGCTTCCTGAACACTGGCGTCGGATACAGCAATATTATTCTGAGTAGTATGTATAGTCGAAGTCACTACCGTCTTTCCGGATAAAGCATTCTGGTAATCGGCTTCTGCCTGTGCCAGTCTGAAACGGAATTCAGAATCTTCAATCACAACCAATGTATCACCTTTGTGCACGGTCTGGTATTCTGTGAAATAGATTTTCTTAATAAACCCCTGCACCCGGCTATTGACCGGTACAATGTGTTGACGCACTTGGGCATTATCGGTAAATTCTACATTACCCAGATGTACAAAACGGGCACAAACCCATACAAGCCCGATTATTAACAGAACGATAACAACAACATTAAAAGTCAGCTTTTTAGTTTTCTTATTCATAATCACATTTTTTAGAGAGTTCCGGAAATATAAAGAAGTTTGTAATAGTTGAAAACGATATTAATCTGAGCATTCACCAGCTGTAATTCAGCCGCCAGTTTTGCATTACTGGCATCCAGCATATCGGTAATGAGTGCCATATCATTTTTGTATCGGTTACTGACTACCGCATAATTCTGGAGGGCCAGTTCTACGCTCTTTTGCTGAGTATTCAGCTCTACATAAGACTCCAGATACTTGACATGATCAGCCTTTACCGCCAACTCGGTTTGTTCTTTGGCATCTTCGTATTGCTCACGAACGCGCTGAACAGAATATTTACTACGGGATACCGATTTATTCGTTTTATATAGAGAAGCAAAGTTATACTTCACTCCTACCCCCACGTACCAATAATTGAAGTTCTTATTGATAGGTGGTACTTCAATGATGATAGGTCCATCAAAACGATTGCCAGCAAACAAAGCGATTTTGGGAATTCGCTCAGATCTTATTATTTTATCCTGACGTTGGGTTATCTGCATGGCAAGTGACATTTGTTTCAACGTGGGAGAATTAACACAGGCAGTAGCAGTCCAGCTCTCTGTACTCTCCACCGGAAGTACACGCGATAAAATAGTAGTATCCGGACTTACTCTGATAGCAGAGGGTAAGCCCAAAGTCGTAGTCAGGTTATTATTCAAAATTGTTATTGTATTCTGAATTTGTGTATGGGTAAGTTGCAGATTGGACAATAACAATTCATACCGCGTTATATCATTTTTCAGGACAATTCCCTCACTCTCTTTCACATGGAGATCTTTAAGTACCTGCTTGGTCTGTTCTATATTCTTTTCATATACCTGCAACATATTTTGTTGCTTAAACAAGTCCAGATAATATCCCACCAACAAAAAGTGAACGTTATTACGATTGGATTCCAGACTCAAATTAGCATTTTCTTCCTGCAAACGTGCAATAGCTATCCCATTGGAGATGGCACCACCCGTATAAATAGCTTGGGAAGCTTCGATTGCAAAGTTATTACCATAATGTGGCATTGGTGCATTAAAACCGTTAGAGAAATCACGGTCCATCATACGCCCATCACCCAGATAACTAAAAGATAAAGAGGCGTCAATCTCCGGTAGACGGGCATTTTTTGCGACTCGAACCCCTTCACGTGCCTCATTTATTCCGGTGGCATACGGACGCAACGATTTACTATTCTGGTCGGCCAGTGAAAACATTTCATCAATGGATATCACCTGCCTGACCTCTTCCTGGGCATACGTACCCATAGAACATAACGGCGTACATAACGCCATTATGAACAAAGAAAATTTGCTCATACGTGTATTACTTATGAATTTAAAATATGAAAAATAAAAAAAGGGAAATTAAGTAAAGGGATTACTTAATCGGAATTTTCTCTTCCCCACTTGTGGAAAAGTGCAAGCTTGATTAATACATCATTAAGAAAAGATGAATGCGGCGTTTTAAATTGCTGTTTCATTTATTACGTGGAACTTTATATCCCATCCAGGTGCAAAGGTACAAAAAAAGACGAAACTTAAAAAATGACATTAAAAAGAAAATAGCAGTTCAACAATGACAAAACAAAAAAATAGTAACTTTGCAGATAATGTAAGCATTGGCAATAATAAATGAATGTATCTATGAAATTCCTACACATCAGTAGCTTATCACTCTTCTTGCTAAGTACCATAACGATGGGGGCTATGGCCCAGATCAACCAATTGGATCCACCAGTTATGGGTTGGAGTTCATGGAACACCTATCGTATTCATATCAACGAAGCGTTGATCAAGAAACAGGCCGATGCAATGGTCAGCCAAGGCCTGAAAGAAGCCGGCTATCTGTATGTAAATGTAGACGATGGTTTCTTTGGCTGGCGTGATGAAAACGGAAAGTTACAAACACATCCCGAACGTTTCCCCAATGGCTTAAAGTGTGTAGCCGACTATATTCACGCCAAAGGTTTAAAGGCGGGCATTTATTCCGATGCCGGAAGCAATACCTGTGGTTCTATTTGGGACAAAGACCCCAATGGTGTTGGTGTAGGATTGTATGGACACGAAAAACAGGATGCTGACCTGTTCTTCAACGAATGGGGTTTCGATTTTATTAAAATAGACTACTGTGGTGCAGGACAGTCGTTGGCACTGGAAGAACAGAAGCGCTATACCGAAATTCGGCAGGCTATTGATGCGGTTTGCAACCGGAATATTTCATTAAATATCTGTCGCTGGGCATTTCCCGGTACATGGGCCAAAGACCTTGCCCGCTCGTGGCGTATCAGTGCAGATATCAATCCCAAATGGGAATCCATCAAATATATTATCGGCAAAAACCTGTATTTATCTGCGTATGCCGGAGGCGGACATTACAACGATATGGATATGCTGGAAATTGGTCGCGGGCTGAAACCGGAAGAGGAGGAGGTACACTTCGGTATGTGGTGTATCATGAGTTCACCGCTACTTATCGGTTGTGACCTAACAACAATCCCCGAATCTTCTCTGGAATTATTGAAAAACAGAGAACTCATTGCACTCAATCAGGATCCGTTAGGTTTGCAAGCCTATGTAGTGCAGCATCAGAATGGGGGGTATATACTGACGAAAGATATTGAACAAAAGCGGGGCAAGGTACGTGCAGTAGCATTCTATAATCCTTCTGACACAATTTGCTCTTTCTCGATACCGACGGCATTGCTCGAATTGGGCGGAAAAATAAAAGTACGTGATTTAATAAAATGTCAATCAGCCGGTACCATTACCAATAAGTTGATATACGAGCTGCCTCCTCATAGTGTGAAAATACTTCGTCTGGAAGCCGAACAACGCCTGGAACCCACCCGTTATGAGGCGGAATGGGCATATCTGCCATGCTATAACGATCTGGCAACGCATCCAAGGAACATCCTATATGCACCATTCAAAGAAGCATCAGGAGGTATGATTGTACGTTATCTGGGCGGACAGGCAGAGAATTATGCCGAATGGAACGAAGTATACAGTGAAAAAGGTGGCCGGTATAAATTACATATTTCTTATGTCCCGGGTACAGACCGCAAACTGGAAGTCGAAGTAAATGGCAAAAAAACGATGCTAAAGGATCTACAAACCGATGAGTCAAAAGGTATGGCAATCATCACATTACCTGTAGAATTAAAAGCCGGAAATAATGTAATACGTATGTGCAGTCCCTACTGCTGGGCACCGGATATAGATTGTTTCACGCTAGAGAAAGACATCTAAACAGGATTAAACCGTAAAATAGCATCAAGGATTATTCCATAATTTAAAGGAAAAAATCCTTGTGCTTCTTTTAAACTACCCTGAACCACTCACATACCAATTCGGTTTCTCCCGTAAACTTTTCACCAAGCTTCTCAGATTGTGTAGAATAATATTCGGTGTGAATAGTCAACCAATTGCACAAACTACTGTCCTCCTCTTCAATAGCAAATGCTTCCGTTATATTTTGAAATTGTACTATTTCCATTCTCTCTATCCTCACAACACATTCTTCATTCCCAGATGAATCTAATATGGAAACATAGTCACCCACTTTGCTCATTTCCTTTAAATTCATACGGTAATAAGCATATAAAGACGAGGTAGCAATTTTTTCTCCTGACAATACCTTTCCTGCTAATTCATCTGTATTACCACCAAATTGTATCTTATGTTTTATTTCCACTTCTAAAAGCACTAAATATTACGAAGGGGTAGAAAAGAAAAGCAGAGAAAGTTTTTCAACTTTCTCCGCTTCAGTACCCAGACCCGGGGTCGAACCGGGATGGAAGTGAATCCACTGGTGTTTGAGACCAGCGCGTCTACCGATTCCGCCATCTGGGCATTTGGTTTCAATTGCGGTGCAAAGATACGTCTTTTTTCTAAACCTACAAGCTTTTTGATAAAAAAAGGAGGAAAAAATTATAAAACATCCCTTAAACACTTCTCTGTTCAAAGAATAAACCGTAAATTAGCAGAAACTTTTAAAAACAGTCAATATCATGACAGGTAAAGATAATTATTGTGTAATTATGGGAGGTGGCATTGGCAGCCGCTTCTGGCCATTTAGTCGCAAAACTCTGCCTAAACAATTTCTGGATTTCTTTGGTACCGGACGCTCTTTGTTACAACAAACTTTTGACCGCTTTAACAAAGTAATCCCCACGGAAAATATACTCATCGTAACCAATGCAATGTATGCGGACCTGGTGAAAGAACAGCTTCCTGAATTGAATCCGGATCAAATTTTACTTGAACCGGCAAGAAGAAATACCGCTCCCTGTATCGCGTGGGCTTCCTATCATATTCGTGCATTAAACCCAAATGCTAACATAGTAGTAGCTCCTTCAGACCATTTGATACTAAAAGAAGGTGAGTTTCTGGAAGCAATTGAAAAAGGACTCGACTTTGTAGCACATTCAGACAAACTACTCACATTAGGCATTAAACCGAACCGACCGGAAACAGGTTACGGATATATTCAGATAGCCGAACAGGATGGAGAGAATTTCTACAAAGTAAAAACTTTTACAGAAAAACCAGAACTCGAACTGGCTAAAGTTTTTGTAGAAAGTGGTGAGTTTTATTGGAACTCCGGATTATTCATGTGGAACGTTAATACCATTATCAAAGCCAGCGAAATATTATTACCCGAATTAGCATCAAAGCTGGGAGCAGGAAAAGATTTCTACGGAACTCCCGAAGAAACTTCTTTTATTGAAGAGAACTTCCCTGCTTGTCCCAATGTATCTATTGACTTTGGGGTAATGGAAAAAGCAGATAATGTTTATGTGTCACTTGGGGACTTTGGTTGGTCGGATTTAGGAACATGGGGATCATTGTATGACCTCTCTCCGAAAGACGAGAACAACAATGTCACTTTGAAAAGCGAATCATTAATATATAACAGCAAAAACAATATAGTTGTCTTGCCTGAAGGAAAACTGGCAGTCATTGAAGGACTTGAAGGTTTCCTGGTTGCTGAATCAGAAAACGTATTGCTCATCTGCAAAAAAGACGAAGAACATGCTATACGAAAATATGTCAATGACGCCCAGATAAAAATGGGAGATAACTATATCTAAATAAAGGAAGGGGCTAAAAAGCCCCTTTTTTTTATCAAGTATATACTCTATCTCAGTTTTGGCAAAAGATATATAGATATTAACAACTATTCCTTTATCTTTGTCGAAAAATCTCTTACCATTCCGGATATGTCCGGTTTATAGAATAACACCAACTGAGAAATGGACAAAACTCTTCAAAACTCTCACAGACTCAATGTAGTAGATGCACTACGTGGTTTTGCCTTATTGGCTATTGTATTATTGCACAACTTAGAGCATTACAATATTTATTTTATTCCCGAAGTTCAACCCGACTGGCTACAAACGCTGGACAAAGGGATATGGAATACTCTGTTCTTCATATTTGCAGGAAAAGCCTATGCAACATTCTCACTCCTTTTTGGATTTAGTTTCTACATTCAATACCACAATGCCGAAAAGCGGGGAATAGATTTCCGTGGACGTTTTGCCTGGCGCATGATCTTGCTATTCTTGTTTTCACAATTGCATGCACTATTTTATAATGGCGACATCTTATTGCTTTACTCCATCGTTGGACTCACATTGATTCCCGTTTGCAGACTAAAAGATAAAACGGTCTTCTGGATTGCACTGATTCTGCTACTCCAACCTTTTGAATGGGGACGAATGATCTATGCACTATTAACCCCCGATTACATAATAAGCGCAGATAAGTTCATGCCTTATGCCCTACTTGCCAAAGAGGCTACCAGTCACGGAACTTTTCTTGAGGTTTTAAACAATAATATATGGAACGGACAATTATACAGTAATATCTGGCAGGTAGAAAATGGACGTCTATTCCAAACAGCCGCTTTATTTATGTTCGGGATGTTACTGGGACGCAGGAAATACTTTATCAAAAGTACATCTACAATCCGTACCTGGAAGCATATACTCAAACTATCTATCATCACTTTTATTCCACTACATATCCTTCGTGTTTTTGCTCCGGCATACATCCATAATCAGTCTGTACTAACGCCCTTCAACATAGCCATTCCATCGCTGGCAAACTTTACTTTCATGCTTATTTTAATCTCTGCATTTACATTGTTATGGTTTAAGAAAGGCGACGGATATAAATGGCAGCAGATAGTTATTCCCTATGGACGAATGAGCCTGACTAACTATATCTCACAGTCCATCATAGGCGTTTGTATTTATTATGGTTTTGGATTAGGACTTTATGCATCTACCGGAGCAACCGCAACGCTATTCATCGGATTATTCATATTTACGATCCAGCTGATGTTCAGTCGCTACTGGCTGGAACACCATAAACAAGGACCACTTGAGTTTTTATGGCGCAAAGGTACATGGATAAAGATATAAAAACAACAAAGCGCACTATCCACCCGGACAATGCGCTTTTCCATTATTTAGAAGAAGAAGGTATTTATTTCACCCATGCCTGATGAATGCTTCCGGCTATTTCCTTAAACTCTTCATCAGATAATTTTAGTTTCGGATTGGAGATTATCATATCCGATTCCTTATTGATAGGAATAAGATGAATATGAGCATGAGGAACCTCCAAACCCATAACAGCTACCCCCACACGTTTACAAGGAACAGCTTTCTCTATAGCACGAGCTACCGATTTGGCAAAGACATGCATGGCTGCCAGGTCATCATCACTCAAATCGAAAATATAATCAATCTCTTGCTTGGGGATAACCAACGTATGCCCTTTCACCAGCGGATTGATATCAAGGAAAGCAAAAAAACGTTCATCTTCTGCCACCTTATAACAGGGAATTTCACCTGCGATAATTCTACTGAATATTGTTGCCATAACCTAATATATAAAATAAGGCAAGCCCTTATAACGGACCTGCCTTAGTGTTAAAATGAAATGTTTACTACCTCCAGACTGATTTTACCTTGTGGCACCTGAATCTCAGCAACATCCCCCACTTTCTTGCCAAGTAATCCCTGAGCAATTGGGGTACTTACGGAAATCTTTCCTTCTTTCAGGTTAGCTTCACTTTCGGATACAATGGTATAAGTCATCTTCATACCATTCTTTGTATTCTTCAGTTCTACTTTATTCAAAATCTGTACTGAATCTGTTTTCAGTTTTGACTCATCAATAATCTTCGCGTCTGCAATAATTGCCTTCAGCTTATTGATTTTCATCTCAAGCATACCTTGCGCCTCTTTTGCAGCATCATACTCTGCATTTTCTGACAAGTCACCTTTATCACGTGCTTCGGCTATTGCCGCAGAAATCTTAGGGCGCTCTACTGTTTCCAGCTCTTTTAGTTCTGCCATTAATTTCTTGTAACCTTCTTCTGACATATAAGCCATGATGTTTTTCCTCCTTTAATTTAAACGGTCATATAAAACAAAAAAGAATTCCAACATGAGCCATGCTGGAACCCTCTTTTCATTATTTCTTTTGCAAAGATAGGCTTTTAAATGATACGCGTCAAGCAAAAACCAATGCTATGTAACATATTTAAATGAAAACTTCTAATTTATAACAACTTAAAGCAATGATTTGATCGCACTATCCAGGTCTTTTACATCTTCACCACGTGCACTCAGTTCATTATTCCGGTTCACAAGAAAGAGAGCAGGCACCTGACGAACATTGTATAACGCAGCAACACTGGAATATATTCCATTACCGTCACGCACACAAACCCAAGGCAGATTGTCGGCTGATGTTTTCCAGAAATGCTCATCTGCATCCAAAGACACCTGATAAATTTCAAATCCCTGATTTGCATATTTATTATAAAGCTCACGCAACATCAGATTGTGGGGAGCACCTGCCTGAGTCTGATAAACAGAAAAATCCAGCAAGACAACCTTCCCCTTTAGTTCGCTGAGTTTACGAACATTTCCTTTTATATCCCGCAAACTAATATCAATTACGCCGGTTTCGGCTATCTTATCCTCAGGTATTTCAATCGTTTTCTGCTTAGGAGCACGCGTATTCTTCATGCCCTTTATAACAATGTTATACAGATTCTTGGAACGGATAGCATGAGGATAGGAATTATTCAAACTGGTAGCCACCGCCGCAAAACACTTAATATCGTCTTTACTATTCAATGGATCGAAAATAAGATAGTCATTCAACTTCTGAAACAATGCAAAATAAGCAGCAGCTGTATTGGGAGCAGCAAAAATATAGTTTACTTTCACGTCGTCCTTATAATTCTTGAGCAACACAGACAAACTATCTTCAAAAACATCATGCCCCAATTTATTGGAACGGGCAGCTGCCAGTAACACATTCACTTGATTCTGCAAATGAGCCTGCTTCAAACTTAACTCTTTAATTTTCTGACTGTTTTCAGAGCCTTCTACCGTATAGGAAGCAGCAAAATCAACATAAGGCGCCTTTATCTCAATGGTCTCTGTTGAATCAACTGAAAAATTAATAACTTTGTCGTCTACACGCAACCGGTAAAACTCAGGAGATTCCGGACGAGCTTGCCGAAAACTGAACGAACCATTCCCCTTCAACTTCACTGAATCCAAAGGTATAATACCCTCAAGAGCTGATGATTCCAGATAAAGCATTTTACCATTGGCATCCGAAACCACCCCATTCACTTTAAACTGGGGGCCGGAATTACAAGAGCTCAAAGCTAAGGCAGCAAGTGCTACAAAAGTTATTTTTTTCATATCTATGCATGTTATTTTTCGAACTGCAAATATAGTTCTTTTCGAGACTCGTCAAAGCATTTTGTTCTGTTCTTCACCCTTTTTTTGAAAAAAAACCAAATAAGCAATAACTTTTTATCTCATTCCCACGATATTAGAACGATAAATATATATCTTTGCAGGAATTTTGAAAGAAAATATAGATAAAACAATTTTTATGATCAACCCAATTGTTAAGACGATCGAGCTGGGAGATGGCAGAACCATCACGCTCGAAACGGGAAAGCTGGCAAAACAGGCAGACGGTTCTGTAATGCTTCGCATGGGTAACACCATGTTACTTGCTACTGTTTGTGCCGCTAAAGATGCAGTTCCCGGAACAGATTTTATGCCGCTTCAGGTAGAGTACAAAGAAAAATTTGCAGCATTTGGCCGCTTTCCTGGTGGTTTTACAAAAAGAGAAGGAAGAGCTTCCGATTATGAGATTCTTACTTGCCGCTTAGTAGACCGTGCTCTCCGCCCCCTATTCCCCGATAATTATCACGCAGAAGTTTATGTAAATATTATCCTGTTCTCAGCAGATGGTGTTGACATGCCCGATGCATTGGCAGGACTTGCCGCTTCAGCAGCACTTGCTGTATCAGATATTCCATTCAACGGACCGATTTCAGAAGTACGTGTAGCACGTATTGATGGTAAGTTCGTTATCAATCCTACTTTCGACCAGCTTGAACAAGCAGATATGGACCTCATGGTTGCCGCTACTTATGAAAACATCATGATGGTAGAAGGCGAAATGCACGAAGTATCAGAAGCTGAACTGCTGGAAGCAATGAAAGTAGCTCACGAAGCTATTAAGATTCATTGTAAAGCACAGATGGAACTAACTCAAGAAGTTGGTAAAACTGTAAAACGTGAATACTCACACGAAGAAAACGATGAAGAACTTCGTAAAGCTGTTCGCGAGGCTTGCTATGACAAATCATATGCTATTGCAGCTTCCGGAAACAGAAACAAGCACGAACGTCAGGAAGCTTTCGATGCTATCCGTGACGAATTCAAAGCTCAGTTTACTGAAGAAGAACTGGCTGAGAAAAGCGCATTGATCGACCGTTACTACCATGATGTAGAAAAAGAAGCTATGCGTCGTTGCATTCTGGACGAAGGTAAACGTCTGGACGGACGTAAGACAAACGAGATTCGCCCTATCTGGAGCGAAGTCAATCCATTGCCGGGACCTCACGGATCAGCTATCTTTACTCGTGGAGAAACTCAGTCACTGACATCTGTTACACTTGGAACCAAACTCGATGAAAAAACTATAGACGATGTACTGGTTCACGGAAAAGAGCGTTTCTTATTGCATTATAATTTCCCTCCTTTCTCTACAGGAGAAGCAAAAGCACAGCGTGGTGTAGGACGTCGTGAAATTGGTCACGGACACTTGGCATGGCGTGCATTAAAAGGTATGATCCCTACAGATTATCCTTACGTAGTTCGTGTCGTTTCTGATATCCTCGAATCCAACGGTTCTTCTTCCATGGCTACTGTTTGTGCCGGAACATTGGCACTGATGGACGCTGGTGTAAAGATCAAAAAACCGGTATCTGGTATCGCTATGGGATTAATCAAGAATGCAGGTGAAGACAAATATGCAGTACTTTCGGATATCCTTGGTGATGAAGACCACTTGGGAGATATGGACTTCAAAGTAACCGGAACTGAAAACGGTATCACTGCTACGCAGATGGATATTAAAGTAGACGGTTTGTCATTTGATATCCTTGAACGTGCATTGAATCAGGCAAAAGAAGGACGTATGCATATCCTCGGCAAAATGCTTGAGACTATTGACGAACCTCGCACTGAGCTGAAAGACCATGCTCCACGTATTGAAACAATGACTATTCCAAAAGAATTCATCGGAGCTATCATTGGCCCGGGCGGAAAGATCATTCAGGGTATGCAGGAAGATACAGGTGCTACTATCACCATCGAAGAAACAGACGGAGTAGGCCGTATCGAAATAGCCGGAACAAACAAGAAAAGCATTGACGACGCTATGCGTATCATCAAAGGCATCGTTGCTGTACCCGAAGTTGGTGAAGTATACAAAGGTAAAGTTCGTTCTATTATGCCTTATGGTGCATTCGTTGAATTCCTACCGGGTAAAGACGGATTGCTCCACATCTCTGAAATCGACTGGAAACGTCTGGAAACAGTAGAAGAAGCCGGAATCAAAGAAGGTGACGAGATTGAAGTGAAACTAATGGATGTTGATCCTAAAACTGGCAAATTTAAGCTGTCCAGAAAAGTATTACTTCCAAAACCGGAAAAGAAATAACAAAGCATTGCTTTTTATAAGATAAAAAATGGCTGAACTACAATAAGTTCAGCCATTTTTTTATTAATAAGTTTGTTTTTCTCTAAAAACACTTCCCAAAGAATAATAACCGAAAATTCCGGCATTTCCATTAATAAATCATTCAGAAAAACTACTGGCTTACTTATCAAATCAACAATCAGAGCGTACATGAAATATTATAGAAAGTCCGATTCTCTCTGAAAAAGAGAATCGGAAAGTACCCCCATACTTTCCGATTCGAAACAGTCAAAAATCGACCTTAATCAATTTATTAACTTAACACATTACAAAGATATGAGAAAAATTTCTTTGAAAGGATATTTATGCCTAAAAAGTTTAGCATTCAAGCAAATATTACCTACTATAAAGATTACTCTTTTCCTTCTTTTGTTCATTATATTTCAAGTTTACAGCGAAAATAACTAATCACAACGTACAATGTTAGTATTCCTTGTTATAATCTGATAATGAGCCTATTATTCTCAGAAGTAGAATCACAGGCCGAATTCCTGTTTATTTATAATAAGAATACGTAAGTCTCAGACACACCATAACGGTTGATGCTAATAATAAAACAATATCGAAGCCTCCCAAAGCTATACTAATTAGCTTAAATTGAAAAAAGAAGATTACAGAGAGTAAAGCTGGGAATACTTTGCTCCTTATTCTATAATAAGTTAGAGTACTTCTCATAGGCTTAGCCTACAAGTTATACTACGGATCAATAGAACAAACCACGGTAATGCTTCTAATCATTACCGTACTTTCTTATTGTAGATAAAAGTACACTTTTACAACAAAAACATCCCCATGTTCTTATATAAAACATCCGGATGTTGTGATGCACAACATCCGGATGTTTTCATAGCAAACTTCATATCTTAAGCAAAGTATTCTATACTATTATTACAATAAAATATCGCTGTTCTCTATACGCCCAACCTGTATCATTTATATTCAGCAATAGGCAATTCTCCTCGCAAAGCTCCTAATGCATTCTGCGCCAGAGCTTCCAGTTCATCTTCACCCGGATAGACATACACTGGAGCAAGAAAAGAGATACGTTCTTTCAAACGGGAAACGACATAATCGGAATGGGCAATCCCTCCCGTCAATAGTATTGCATCTACTTTACCATAAAGAGCTACGGCAGCCGCACCAATACTCTTGGCCACCTGATAAATCATTGCATTCAATATCAACTCCGCCTTCTTATCTCCATTCTCTATAGAAGCTACAATAGCAGGAACATCCGTCGTACCCAAATGTGCTGTCAGACCGGCACGACCAGAGATACGTTTTTTTAATTCATCTTTCGTAAAACGTCCACTATAACATAAGTCTATCAATTGCCCGGCCGGAAGAGTTCCTGCACGCTCAGGCGAAAACGGTCCTTCACCATCAAGCGCATTATTTACGTCTATAGCACGCCCATGATCGTGGGCACCAATAGAAATACCTCCGCCCAGATGACAAATAACAAGATTCAGATTTTCGTATCTCGTATCGTGTTCGCGGGCATAGCGACGGGCAATAGCACGCTGGTTCAATGCATGCCAGATCGTAACACGAGGCATAAGAGGCGATCCTGTGATATGAGGTATTTCATCCATTTCGTCCACCACACCGGGATCAGCAATGAAAGCACGACAACCGGGAAGCATAGAAGCCAACTCTGCCGCAATAAGACATCCCAGGTTGCAGGCATGCGTACGCATAGCATGAAGAGTATCAAGCCGCATAGCCTCATTAACTTCGTATACACCTCCGGGAATTGGTTTTACCAGTCCTCCACGGCCGATAATGGCATCAAACTGGAAAGGAATTCCTTCCTTCTCCAGTTCCGTAAGTACAAGAGATTTACGAAAATCAAACTGATCGGTCACCAGTGGAAAGGTAGCCAACTCGTCTACCGTATGACGAATGTTACGAACCAACAACGGAGTTTCATCCTCAAAAACGGCAATTTTCGTCGAAGTAGAACCGGGATTAATGGCGAGTATCTTCATAATACATCTTATTTACAAGTAAGGCATGCCATAGCCATGCTATAATATTTTGACAAACCGGAATCACTGCGTGAAGGCAATACCACCGGACAAACAGGACCTTGCAGCAAACCTGCCATATCTGCATTGGCAAAAAGAGACACTGACTTATAAAAAGTATTACCAGACTCAATATTAGGGAATATCAAAACATCTGCCTGCCCGTTGATAGGTGAAACAATCCCCTTTATATTACCACTTGCCTGTTCACAGGAAGTACGGACATCCAACGGACCATCAATAATAACATTACCGAACTCACCGGCCTCTGCCAACTCCACAATATTCACATAATCTAACGAATGGGGAAACTTGGCACTGACTTTCTCCGTACAATGGATAAGAGAGATACGTGGCTGTTCAATCCCAAAAGAATGACAAGTATGAATGGCATACCAGATCATTTCAATACGTTGTTGCAAAGTAGGACGGGGAATAACGGCCGCATCAGAAAAAAACAGTAATTTATTATAGGTCGGAATCTGCATCACAGCAAGATGAGTCAATACTTTCCCTTTAGGCAACAGTCCTTTTTCCTTGTCGAGAATGGCATGAAGTAGGTTATCCGTATTAATAATCCCTTTCATCAGAATATCTGCTCCACCTTCACGAACAATACGTACAGCCTCACGGGCAGCCTCATCCGAATTTTCAACATGGATGGTTTTTACCAATTCGGGATATTTCTTTAAAGTAGGATACTTCTCAAGTATCGCCGAATCTCCGATCATCAGAAATTCAGCAATTCCTTCTTCAAGAGCACGGGCTATAGCATATTCTGTATTGGCATCATTGGCACAAACTACTGCAATCCTCTTCCGTCTATTCAACGTTTTCAAATGAGATGTCAGCTGATCGAAATTTCTAATAGGTTCCATAACGTTAGATTTTTAGCAAATATCAGAAAAATGATTGAAAAATACAGCATAGTAAAGTATAAAAATAACGTATACGCGTAACATTTTGTCACGCAGGGAATAAAATTCGTTAAACTTTATGCTACAATGTGTTGAATATGTACATTTGCAAAAAACAACAAATGCGTATGAATAGCCTGATTCTACCTCCTTATTTAAGTGAAGGTGACAAAGTCGCCATCGTATCTCCATCAAGTAAAATAGATAAGTCGTTCCTTAAAGGAGCCAAAAAACGGTTGGAATCCTGGGGATTAAAAGTTGTAACAGGTAAATATGCAGGGGCTTCGTCGGGTAGATACGCAGGAACCATCAAACAACGATTAAAAGATTTTCAGGAATCGATAGACAATCCGGAAATAAAAGCTATTCTTTGCAGTCGGGGTGGATACGGGGCTATACATCTCATTGAGAAACTCGACTTTACTCTTTTTCGTGAACATCCCAAATGGGTAATAGGGTTCAGTGACATTACTGCACTCCACAATCTTATACAATTCAATGGTTTTGCTTCTTTGCACGCGCCGATGGCACGTCATCTTACTGTAGAACCGGAGGATGATCCCTGCACATTACATCTGAAAAATATTCTTAGCGGCAAACTACCTGAATATTGCAACAGAAGGCATGTACTGAATAAGTTAGGAACAGCACGCGGTGTTCTCCGTGGGGGCAATATGGCTGTTTTTCATGGTTTACGGGGTACACCTTATGATATACCGGCAGAAGGAACAATTCTTTTTATTGAAGATGTCAGCGAACGTCCTCATGCCATAGAGCGTATGATGTACAATCTGAAGTTGGGCGGAGTGCTCGAAAAACTTTCCGGACTTATTATCGGACAATTCACCGAATATGAAGAAGACCGTTCACTGGGAAAAGTACTATATGCCGCGCTGGCCGATCTCGTACAGGAATATGACTACCCGGTCTGTTTCAATTTCCCGGTGGGGCATGTTACCAATAACCTGCCACTGATCAATGGGGCAGAAGTAGAGTTTACAGTAGGTAAAAAATCAGTTGAATTGAAGTTCATTTGTTAATAAACCATGGCTTCCGGAGCAAGCTATAGTGAAAATCATTACTTTTGCCTGTACAATAAAAACAGTTATCTAAAATGAAAAGGAATTATACCATGTTACTGGCCGGTCTATTACTCTTTTCCACTCTTTCTCTTTCTTCTTGCGGAAACAAGAATAAGGCAAGTGAAACGGTTGAGGAAGTTGCAGCAGTCCAGACGCCTCAGTTTGATGCAGACAGCGCCTATCAATACGTAAAATCACAGGTTGACTTCGGACCACGTGTGCCCAACAGTAAAGAACACGTTGCCTGTGGTAACTACCTTGCATCACAACTGGAAAAATTCGGAGCCAAAGTAACCAGCCAATATGCCGATCTTATCGCCTATGACGGTACATTGCTAAAAGCC
Organism: Bacteroides sp. 41_26; assembly: GCF_949740115.1. Taxonomy (NCBI): domain Bacteria; kingdom Pseudomonadati; phylum Bacteroidota; class Bacteroidia; order Bacteroidales; family Bacteroidaceae; genus Bacteroides; species Bacteroides sp. 41_26. Next base: position 37,460 of record NZ_CATJGZ010000038.1, on the reverse strand, counting down.
CGTAATATCATTGGGGCCTACAAACCGGAAAGTAAAAAACGTATAGCTCTCTTTGCACATTGGGACAGCCGTCCCTGGGCTGACAATGACCCGGACCCCAAGAATCATCACACCCCCATTCTGGGAGCAAACGATGGTGCCAGCGGTGTAGGAGTATTACTCGAAATAGCCCGTCAGATGCAGAAACAACAGCCGGAACTGGGAGTCGACATTATCTTCCTTGATGCTGAAGACTACGGTACACATCAATCTTATACGGGCGCCCACAAAGAAGATGCCTGGTGCCTGGGTGCACAATATTGGGCACACAATCCTCACGTACAGGGTTACAACGCCCGTTTCGGAATTCTACTTGACATGGTAGGCGGACAACAACCCACTTTCTACCGCGAAGCTTATTCTGAAAAATACGCCAAAGACATTAATCAGAAAGTATGGAAAAAAGCCAATGCACTGGGATATGGAAAGTTTTTTATCAATGAAGTTAACGGTGGAGCAACGGACGATCATCTGTTTATCAATAAAATAGCAGGAATCAAAACAATTGACATCGTTCCCTGTGACCCGGAAGGAGAATACTCTTTTGACCCGACGTGGCACACATTGAAAGATGACATGGACAACATCAACCGTAACACTCTCAAAGCCGTAGGGCAAACAGTGATGGAAGTAATTTATAACGAAAAATAATATGTGCACAACGTGCCATGTAAATAGATATACTCATGTCAATTAATGAATTACAAGACGAAGTGATAGCTGAATTCAGCGACTTCGATGACTGGATGGATCGTTACCAGTTGCTTATCGATTTAGGAAATGAACAAGAACCGCTTGAAGAGAAATACAAAACGGAACAGAATCTGATTGAAGGTTGCCAAAGCCGCGTATGGCTACAAGCTGATGAAGTAAATGGTAAAATGATATTCAAAGCGGAAAGTGACGCGCTGATTGTAAAAGGTATCATTGCTCTGCTTATAAAAGTTCTTTCGGGACATACACCGGATGAAATTTTAAATGCAGACCTTTATTTTATCGATAAAATAGGCTTAAAAGAACATCTATCGCCCACTCGTAGCAACGGTTTACTCTCAATGGTAAAGCAAATGCGGCTTTATGCATTGGCATTTAAAGCCAAAGACGAGAGTAAAAAATAAGAATCAAAATGAAAATCTGCGGATTTAAATGCTTTCTACTTGCAAGCAGCTTGTGCCTTATGGCACAAACTTTGCTTGCAGGAAATCTTGATATCAAGAACGGAAAGTGGAGAATTACATTCAATAAACACACACAAACAGTAGATTATCTCTACCAGGAAACAACACTGCTAAAGGAGGCCTTCGTACAGGCAATCAATGCCAGTGGAGAGGTCTTGAAAAGTTCCGATTATCCCATTGCTACTTTGAAACGGGAGAATATCTCGGACACATTCGGTAAAGGCAAAAAATATACATATGTCTATTCCGGCCGACCTGGTAAAGAAAACCTGGAACAAGTGTTCTACTTTTATCCCACACGCAATTATCTGTTGACAGAAGCCTATCTCACATCAGATCAACGAACAAGCTGTAACTGGATAGCTCCGATTATGAGTAATACCAGTAGCACATTCCTGCCTGCCGATGGTGACAATCGGCTGTTGGATGTCCCCTTCGACAATGATAGTTTCCGTGGTTACTCCGCCAATCCCTGGAACACCAGTTCTGTTTCTTGTGAAGTAACAGCCTTCTATGATGCCACCAGCCGCCAGGGACTCTGCCTGGGTTCGATAGAGCATGACAACTGGAAAACCGGCATAACCTACAGTAGTTCGGACAATAACCGCCTACAAAGTCTCTCCGTATTTGGCGGACTGGCAGATGCCCGCACTAATGACATTCGCCCGGAAAAAGGGCCTGCTATCCATAAACATGGAAAATTGTATGGTACACGCATCAAATCACCCAAAATCCTCGTTGGCTTTTTCAAAGACTGGCGTACCGGTATGGAGAGCATCGGTGAAGCTACAGCTCTTATCACTCCACCACTACCCTGGCAGGAAGGGACAATTTTTGCCTGGCAAAGTTGGGGAGGTATGGCCGATAAAGTGAATTATACCGGTGCTATTGATATCTCAGATTATTTCAGAAATAAATTGCAACCTGCCGGATTTCATAATGAAAACGGAGAGGTATATATGATACTCGATTCCTTTTGGGATAACTTTAATGAACAACAGCTCAAAGACTTCGTATCTCATTGCAAAGCCAACGGGCAGATTCCGGGTATTTACTGGACACCCTTCTCCTTTTGGGGAGGTGAGAAAGACAACTGGGATGTGGAAGGCACAAACGGTAAATACAAATATGGCGATATCATCATTACTGCCAGCGGCAAACGTCGCAAAATAGAATCTTATGCACTTGACCCCACGCATCCCGGTACGCTGGCCCGTATAGACTGGCAAATAAAACGTTTCAAAGACTGGGGTTACAAGTACGTAAAAATAGACTTTATCAACAACGCAGCATTGGAAGCCGATAAGTTTTATAATCCGGACATTACCACCGGCATACAAGCCTACAACTATGGTATGAATTACTTCGCCAAAGCTTGTGGTAATGATCTCTTTATTGATCTCTCTATTGCTCCCGTATTTCCGTCGCAATATGGTCACGCCCGCCGCATTTCATGCGATGCCTGGGGAAGTATAGACAACAGCCAGTATATGCTCAATAGCCTTTCGTTTGGTTGGTGGCTGGATCGTGTATATCCATACAATGACCCCGATCATTTGGTACTGAATGGTAATTCTGAAGGAGCCAGCCGTATTCGCGTCACTACAGGAGCTATGACAGGAACCATGTTATTAGGTGACAATTTTAGTTTGAAAGGCTCCTATCCAGGCAATCAGACGGTTCGTGACCAGGCGGAAAAGGTAGTGCTTAATGCCGGCATCAATGCATTAGCACAATTAGGACGTTCATTTCGTCCGGTAGAAGGTAATATGCCTGTTAACTTTAGTACGGGAAGCGGCACTTATGGTGTAGAGAAGTTCTTTATGCTTGACACAGAAAATGCGCTTTACCTTGCTGTATTCAATTATAATGCATCGAAAGAAGCCACAGAGACAATCAGCCTAACCAGACTGGGAGTCAATGTGGCCAACGTAAAACGCATCAAGGAATTATGGACCGACACTTCTGTAAGCCCCACAGGAAATGAATTGAAATGTGAGATTCCCGCCGGTGACGTAAGGGTATATTGCCTTGAGAAAAAGAAGAAATAAAAGATATTTCTATTTTTCACAGATAGCTACAACTTGTGTTTCCGGTTTTACCTCTAACGTAACGTATGAGTATACATTTCCTAATACATCTGTTTCCATAGTTGCCGGTCGCCTTTTTCCATTACAGGAAATGCTGGTATAAGATCCTGGGAAAACCGCCTTCCAAGTGACAGGTTGAGCAATATGGCTCTTAAATGTCGTTTTATTCGTATGATCATGCCGTACCGAGATGCTTCCTCCCAAAACAGGTAAATATTGCAGATGCATCCATTCTGTTTCAGTTGTCAACCGGGGCAATGTACGTATCTGCTGTTTACTTGCATCAGCCTGTATTCCTGCCATACCGGAAACGATACCCTCCATTACACCATAAGATACTTCCGGATAATCACTTCGTTCCATAGTCGGTAACGCGGTAATCCGGCTGTATGCTTCCTTGTTATAAGCATAAGAATAGAGTATTTTAGAAAAATAAGATAAATTCTCAACATTCCACTCTTTCGACAATAAATGTGTCAATGTAGCCCGAATACGTGCTGCATCTTTAGCAATATCAAACCATAAAATAAACGTCTCACCTTCACCTTTATGAAATTCTTTCAGCCCGGTAAAGAAGGTATTGTATAAATTGCAGGAATCGTCCCACCACTTATTTTCAAGCAATGTAACATAATCCTCAGCCATTATAGCATATCGTTTACTGGCTTTCACATCGCCTTTCAGTTTTAATAACTTCGAATACGAAACACATCCGCGATAAATTGCAGCCAGTAAATCAGCACTCACAGTCAACCCCTCAAAATTCTCCACATAAGATGCCAATCCTCTACATTTATGATAGTTATCTTCGGCATTAAACGGCACCGGAGAATTCATGAACCGGGGACGGTCCATAATTTTATCTGCCTGTAACTGCCATCTTTCCATGTAAGCAGTCATAGTTTTCTCATAAAATGTCAGGAATGCCTTATCATTAATATAACGCGAATCACCCGTCCATAAATAGGTACGATAACAAGCGTCCAGTACATCAAAATTAGCATTCAGGTTATACCAGAATTCTTCATCATTACGATAATCTATCGGGGCCGGTTTGTCATAACGATTAATTTCCCAATAGGTACACCAATCTTTTGATTCTGATATGTTTTGCGCAAATTTGGCCAGCATATTGAAGTTTTCTTTGGTTAATCCTAACACCTCAGCTCCACCACACTGATGTGATACATCACGCATACAAAATGCCTCACGCTGAGGTAATGATGCTTCATACCAGGGGCCCACAGGGTCGGTCGACGCTCCCACATAACCAAGAGCCATCTTTTTTGCCCAGTCAAATGTCTGTTGTAAACGGGAGTCAGAAGTCATAAAAGAGAGTTCTTGTTTCTGAGGCTGCCGGAAAGCACTAGCCGACAGAAGGATTATCGCCAGCATACCATACTTTGTCATTAATCGAATCATAATAAAAACATTTTAAGTTATCAAAGTTTCCGGCAAATATAGCATACCTCTAAGAAAAGACCAGTCGTAAATAAACCATTTACTAGTTCTAATGTCCATAGTTCCTAAAAAGTAGATAATATAACGCTTACACTCTTTTAATAAATCAGTTTTAAAAAGAATCTTTTATTCGGATTCATATAATCTCTGCCCATTTGAAATGAAAATCAGATCAAAAATAATTCAACAATTAAAGTAGTTATACATTACCTCATTCCAAAGCGACTCCCTACCACGCCTATTTTCTGAGTAATTTTATTGAGAGTCATGGTTTTATTAACAGGTATAGTTTATGAAAAATAAATATTCAAATGCATGATACCAAACAAATTTGTTGTATATTTGCAGTAACTCAACTGAAAAAGAATGATTCCAGAGTTTAATGAAGACGGTTATTTGCCACCAGGTATATATGAGGCCTCTTTTGAGGAGGTAAAGAACAGGTTTGGATTTAGTAGGAAGCGACAGAAATTGTTGCAGGGAATGTCTTTCTTACTGGAGCAATGTAGAATACTACATTGTGATATTCTGTATTTAGATGGAAGTTTTGTTACTAAAAAGTTAAATCCAAGCGATTACGATGCCTGCTGGGATACAACAGCAGAGAACCGGGAACAGGTTCTGAACAATGTCTTGGAGTCTTTGTTAGAAAGTAATTCGGAGGTACAGAAAGAGTATTTCGGCGGAGAAATATATTCAGCTTTCTCAAAAGCTATTTTATTGCCCGAATTAACTATTCTAGAATACTTCCAGAAAACAAAGCAATATGAAGATAAGGGTATTGTAATGATTAAATTGTAAGCATTATGATTAAAAACAAGAAGCAATACACAATGATGAAGAAGCAACTGGAAGAGTTGCTCACAAACATATGGGACATAAAAGAGATATTGCAAAAAGAGAATAACATACCACTTCGTCTGCAATTAGGCACTTTTGAAAGAGGATTAGTTAAATTACAAAAAGAACTGGAGGAGTATGAAAAGCTAACTTCTAAATCTTTGTCATGGCTGGAATTTGACTCTTTTAAGGATGACATGAACAAAGCTATCATAAGTTTTCGTATCGCCTCAGATATCAGTCAGAAAAAGTTAGCGTCAGAAATGTTTATCCAGGAGCAGCAAATACAGCGTTATGAACAATCAGACTACTTAAGCGCCAGTTTTGAGCGTATTCTACAGCTGCTGGAAGCACTGGAGATACGTATGATACTGCGAAAAGATTTTAAAAAGGACGCTTTTAAGACAACTCCTGCGAATGTGTGGGAACTAAGTGATGAGATACGGAAAAGAGGAAGTATATTGCAAATAGCAGGAGAAGAATAATTATGAAAACAATCGCGTTTTACTCGTATAAAGGAGGGGTTGGCAGAACATTAGCTCTTTCGAATATAGCAAGGAGGCTCGCCGATTTTGGAAAAAAAGTGATCATGCTTGACCTCGATCTTGAAGCTCCGGGGCTACATACCAAGTTCTCTAATTTTCAATGGGACAGAAAGGTTGAGAGTGGCATTGTAGATTATATCTACGAATATGCAGTTAATCACAAAATTCCGGCAAAAATAACACCGTATGCATATCACTTGGAAGATTTGTCTTCCTCGTTAGATTTAATTCCGGCTGGCAATCCCAAATTTTCGGAGTACTGGCGAAAACTATCTGCCATTAACTGGTATGAATTACTTTATGGCGAGCATGCAACAGGTATCGCTTTCTTCCTGGATCTAAAGGTAAAAATAGAGAAAAAATATAGGCCAGACTACTTTTTGATTGATACACGTACAGGAATAACTGATATATCCAGCCTCACGATCTCTTTACTTGCTGACCGGTTAGTTATTCTATCTGCCAATAATCAAGAAAATCTCGAAGGTTGCCAACGAATTGTACGCAGCGTATTGAATCAAAAAAATAATATGTTGGAAAAGGAAAAAGAGATTATTTTGACTCTTACGAGAATACCTTATCCTTCTACTCCTACAGAATGCCTGCGGGAAGAGAGCTTAATCGCCAACTTTAAAAAACACTTTGAGGGATTGACTTACGCTTCCGGCAAGGAACTGAACAGTACTCCGGTAGTGATTCATTCAGACAGAGATCTGGAGTGTAGCGAAACTTTTAAAATTGGTTTTGAAAAAGAGACAAAAGGCCCATCAGAAATCATTGCAAACGAATATCTGGATTTATTTGCCCGAATTACAGCAGGTGATTTAACAAAAGAGGAAATAGAGAAGTTTGATAATGAGAAAGAAATAGCCCGACTTTATAATAAAATAAGTCAGACAGAAAATGCCATAGAAGGCGTACAACTGGCAGAAGAAGCAATAAAAAAATATCCGAAAGCAGATCAGTTTTATTATTTACTTGCTCTTAAATGCTTGAAAGCCGAGATGGAAGAGAAAGGGATTAGAGCTATAAATCAAGCTATCAAACTACTTCCTTTACCCTATTATCTGATACTAAAAGCAGGGTTACTCTACAATAAAGGAGAGCAAGAAGAGGCTTATAAAGTAATATTGCCAATAAGACATATTTCACCTCAAGCTTTTTATCAATATTGTTTAGCGAAAGTTACTATAGGCGGTTTTTCAGAAAATGAAGTTTTACAGGATTTGAATGAATTGAAAGAGATGAACTATTTATCTCCGGAAGTGGATAACCTGATTGCTTGTTATCAAAACGAAATTGGAAATTATAAAGAAGCTGAAAAAGCAATATACAGTGCCATCGAACAAGACAAAAACAGGCCTGTGTTTTATACTACTTTAGCCGAAATAAAAGCAAATCAGAACGATATTCCTCTATTTTATATGAATATAGATATGGCATTAAGTAAAGGGGCTGATATAAAGAATGCAATATCGACTGTACCTCGTGTTTATTCAAAATTCAAGAATGACGAGAAGTTTATCTCTCTTTTGAAACGCTATGGAAAAGAGGAAGAAATTGAATTATTGAAAACATTGTAGAAACAGGAACATCTGTTTTTTCCCTTAAATATTTCGGTAAAAAGAGATAGAACAAACATCCGGATAATCCCCAAAGGCCTCTAAAACTATCACAAATGAAGCCAAAAACAGTAGAAATGTATACGAAACCACTCAAAAAGTACTCTATGCCGTAAATGTTTCATTTTTTGGTTTGTTTGTCTACTATTAATAGTCTGCCTTTGCCTACTTTTGAGCAAACGATTAAAACTCAAAGTAGAGATGAACAAATATAAACTGATTTTATTGGCCTTGAGCATGACTGGTTTTGCACAAGCAAAAGTTACATTACCAGCATTCTTCACCGACAATATGGTGGTACAGCAAAACAGCACATTAACGCTTCCAGGTAAAGCCAAAGCGGGCAAGAATGTTACAGTAAAAGCCAGCTGGAATGACAATAAGTTCACGACAAAAGCAACTACTGACGGTTCTTTCAGAATAGAAATACCCACTCCTGCTGCAGGAGGACCTTATACCATAACAATCTCTGACGGAGAAACCCTGACATTAAAAAATGTACTGGCGGGAGAAGTGTGGTTCTGTTCAGGACAATCTAACATGGAAATGCCTGTAGCCGGATGGGGAAAGGTGATGAACTATGAACAGGAAGTAGCAGAAGCAAAATACCCTTCTATCCGTTTACTGCAAGTTAAAAAAACAACTTCAGTGACTCCTGCAGAAAATGTAGAGATGAACATGGGAGGTTGGCAGGAATGCAATTCTTCTACCATTCCGGAATTCTCGGCCATAGCATATTTCTATGCACGCGAACTATGGAAAGAACTGAATGTACCCATTGGTGTGATTGATTGTACCTGGGGGGGAACTCCCGCCGAAGCATGGACAAGTATCGGTTCCCTAAAACAAGTGCCAGGTTTCGAGATACAAGCAAGTAAAATAGAAAACTCAGAGGCCATCGCAGCTTATCAGCAAGAGATAAAAGAGTGGCAGAAGCTATTAGTAACCAAGGATGCCGGCCTCAATAAAGGAATTCCAATGTGGATCTCCTCTCTTCAGACCGATCCGGCATGGAAGACTATGGAACTTCCGGGGTATTGGGAACAGAAAGGACTAAACGGAGTAGACGGCATAGTATGGTTCCAACGGGAAATAGAGATTCCTTCAAGCTGGGAAGGCAAGGAAATAACATTAAATCTCGGCATGATAGACGACGAAGACGTCACTTATTATAATGGAAAAGAAATAGCCAAAGGATATGGATACTCAACTCCTCGCCACTATACCGTCCCGGCAGAACTGGTTAAAGCAGGAAAAGGAGTCATCACTATACGAGTGTCCGACTCTGGCGGAGAAGGCGGTATACACGGAGAAGGAAAAGATATGTTTGCAGAAGCCAACGGGCAGAAAATCAAGCTGGAAGGAATATGGAATTACCGGATAGGTATAGCTCTGGGAGATCTCCCTCCGGCACCGATGTCATTAGAAAGTTCAAGTTATCCTTCTGTCTTGTACAATGCTATGGTACACCCGTTTACTATATTCCCAATCAAAGGAGTTATCTGGTATCAGGGAGAAGCTAATGTAGGAAGAGATAAACAATATACTCCCCTATTCCAGTCACTGATTGCCGATTGGAGAAAACAATGGAATACGGACTTTCCATTCTACTTTGTTCAACTGGCAAACTTTCTGAAACCACAAGAAGTTCAGCCAGACTCTCAATGGGCCGCTCTCCGGGAAGCACAGGCAGAAGCCCTGCATGTAGATAATACGGGAATGGTAGTAGCCATAGATCTGGGAGTATCCTACGACATTCACCCTAAAAACAAACAAGAAGTGGCTAAACGCTTTGCTACTTTAGCACTGGCAAATACTTACCATCAGGGAGAATACAAAATGCCAGCCTGCCAGTCTTATAACATCTCCGGAAAGAAATTAACACTAACATTCAACACAGAAATACAAGCACAAGAAAAAATAATAAAAGGATTTATCCTGGCCGGACCGGATGGAGTGTTCCATCCGGCAACGGCAACCTTAACAGGAAAAACAAACATCGTACTTGAATCTCCGGATGTGGCAATCCCTATAGCTGCCCGCTATAACTGGGCCGATTGTCCGGATGGTAATCTTTACAGTGCCAACTCCAACCTCCCGGTTCCACCCTTCCGAACGGACAAAGGAACATGCGAAAAGGCACAAAAGTAAGATTATCCATATTCTAAGTAATTTTATCTATTCCTTAACAGGATAAATCCGGGTTACTTTGCAGACGAGACTAATTCGTAATTCATTCATAAATTTAAAGACTACTTAGTACCATGAATTTAAAAACGACCCTATTGGCAGGTTTATTATGTCTTGCAGGCATAGCCCACGCCATCGAAAAACCGGTAATAAAAATTGAGACCGGAAACACCAGCCTCATCTACCGTGTAGGTGACAATGGACGTCTTTACCAGTCATATTTGGGCAAACGGCTCAACCATGAAGCAGACATTAACCATCTGCCGCAAGGAACCGAAGCCTATCTCACCCACGGTATGGAAGACTACTTTGAACCAGCACTACACATTGTACACAATGACGGCAATCCTTCTACCTTATTAAAATATGTATCACACGACAGTCGGAACCTCTCAGATGGTGTAAACGAAACTGTCATTACATTAGCTGACGACCAATATCCGGTAACTGTGAAGTTACACTACGTGGCTTATGCTAATGAAGACATTATCAAAACATTTACCGAAATCAGTCACCGTGAAAAGAAGCCGGTAATGCTTCATAAGTATGCTTCTTCACTGTTGCACCTCAATCATGACAAATACTTCCTCACAGAGTTTGCCGGAGATTGGTCACACGAAGCTAACGTCATGGAACGAGAACTGGCTTTCGGAAAAAAAGTCATTGATACCAAATTGGGAGCACGTGCCAATATGTTTGTTTCTCCTTTCTTCCAGTTGGCCATAGACCAACCCTCCGAAGAGAATGCAGGCGAAGTATTAGTAGGTACATTGGGATGGACAGGCAATTTCAACTTCACCTTTGAAGTAGACAACAAGAACCAGTTGCGCATCATCAGCGGTATCAATCCTTACGCGTCAGAGTATAGCCTTCCTTCCGGCGAGATATTCCGTACACCGGATTTCTACTTCACATATAGTATGAACGGAAAAGGACAAGCCAGCCGCAATTTCCATGATTGGGCACGTCGCTATCAGGTAAAAGACGGTGACCAAACCCGCATGACCCTACTAAACAACTGGGAAGCTACTTATTTTGATTTCGACGAAGAGAAACTGATCGGTTTGATGGACGAAGCCAAGAAATTAGGTGTGGACATGTTCCTGCTGGACGACGGCTGGTTTGCTAACAAGTACCCCCGCAGCAGTGACCATCAAGGACTGGGTGACTGGATAGAAACAGCTGATAAATTGCCTAATGGCATAGGACGTCTGACAGCAGAAGCAAAAAAACACGGTATTAAGTTTGGTATCTGGATCGAACCTGAAATGGTAAATCCCAAAAGTGAACTTTACGAGAAACACAAAGATTGGGTAATTCATCTGCCTAACCGTGAAGAATATTATTTCCGTAACCAAATGGTATTAGATCTTAGTAATCCGGCCGTACAGGATCATGTATTCGGTGTTGTGGATCAGTTAATGACTAAATACCCGGATCTTGCTTTCTTCAAATGGGATTGTAACAGCCCTATCACTAATATCTATTCGCCATACTTGAAAGGAAAACAAACACATCTATATATTGACTACGTAAAAGGCTTATACAAAGTGCTCGACCGCATAAAAGCCAAATACCCGAATCTGCCTATGATGTTATGCGCCGGTGGCAGCGGACGCTCTGATTATGAAGCATTGAAATACTTCACTGAATTCTGGCCCAGCGATAACACAGATCCTATCGAACGTCTGTTTATCCAATGGGGATTCTCACAAGTATTCCCCAGTAAGACTTTGTGTGCCCACGTTACTACCTGGAACAAAGATGCCAGCATCAAGTTCCGTACGGATGTAGCAATGATGTGCAAACTGGGATTTGATATCAAGATGAGTGATCTTACCCCAAACGAACAAGTGTATTGTCGTCAGGCTGTAACAGAATACAACCGCTTGAAACCGGTTATACTGGAAGGTGATCTCTATCGTCTTGTTTCGCCTTACGGAAGTAACCATACTTCAAGTATGTATGTGAACAAGGATAAGAATCAAGCCATCGTATTCGCATTTGATGTTTACCCACGCTACGGCGAACATATCCTGCCTGTACGTTTACAAGGATTGGAAGCCAACAAAATGTATCAGGTGAAAGAAATTAATCTGATGCCAGGTGCTTCTTCTTCAGTAAACGGAAACGGACAGACTTTCTCGGGTGAATATCTGATGAATGTAGGCCTTGACCTCTTCACTGGTTATAAATTAAACAGCCGCATTATTGAAATCATAGCACAGTAAGAACAGAATCACGAGGAGATGGAAAGAGATTCCATCTCCTCTTTATACCATAACACAATGAATCGAATACTATTAAGCAGCATCTTTACATTTATGCTGATTACCGGTACTATAAAAGCCGGTGAACACACACAATACGTAAACCCTTTTATCGGAACAGGAGCCGTGCACGGCAGCTTGTCCGGTAATAACTACCCGGGTGCCACCGTTCCTTTCGGAATGATACAGTTAAGCCCCGATACCCGCGAAGCTCCCGACTGGGCACAAGCATCGGGATATGATTACAATGACCAGACCATCTATGGATTCAGTCACACCCGCCTCAGCGGAACAGGAGCGTCAGACTTGATAGACCTCTTACTTTTACCGACAAGCGAGGGGCGTACTTCTTCGAATTTCTCCCACACAGCAGAAAAGGCTCAGCCCGGATACTACCAGGTGATGTTGGCAGACGAAGGAATCAATGCTGAATTGACGGCAACCACACGAACAGGAATCCACCGGTATAGCTACCCTAACGGAAAAGAAGCACAACTCATCATTGACTTAGATCATTCAGCCAATAAAGGAAGCTGGAACCGCCGCATCATAAATTCTCAGATCCGTATCGTTAATGATCATGCTATCGAAGGATACCGCATCATTACAGGTTGGGCCAAACTACGAAAAGTATATTTCTACATAGAGTTTTCCAGTCCTATTCTCTCCTCGTCGTTGAGAGACGGTGACCGCCAATACGAAAACACCCCCGTCATCAATGGCAGTAATCTGCATGCCATGTTGCGTTTTGGAAAGCTTAATGAAAAACCGTTGATTTGCAAAGTAGCTTTATCTCCGGTATCTACGGATAATGCCCGGTTAAATCTAAAGCAGGAAGCCTCACACTGGGACTTTAACCAGTACACCACTGATGCCGATCGATTATGGGAAAAAGAACTGGAAAAAATCAATATCCAAGGTACCGATTTGCAAAAAACAATATTCTATACGGCTTTATACCACACCCTGATACAACCCAATACAATAAGTGATGTAAACGGAGAATATATGGCAGCCGATTACACCACCCGGCAACTGTCTGCAAACGAAACACACTACACTACGTTCTCTCTTTGGGATACATTCAGAGGTGCTCATCCGCTTTATACATTACTCAACGCGGATCGTGTCACAGATTTCGTAAAAAGCATGATACGTCAATATGAGTATTATGGCTATCTGCCTATCTGGCAATTATGGGGACAAGACAACTACTGCATGATAGGTAACCACTCTATTCCCGTCATTGTAGATGCTATCCTGAAAGGAATACCCGGAATTGATATAGAAAAAGCTTATGAAGCCGTATACAACAGTTCGGTAATTTCTCATCCCAACTCACCTTTTGAGGTATGGGAAAAATATGGATATATGCCCGAAAATATACAGACTCAATCAGTTTCCATTACTCTGGAGCAAGCTTTTGATGACTGGTGTGTAGCACAGTTAGCAAAAAAATTAGGAAAGAACGATGACTACGAACGTTTTATGAAACGCTCGGCTTTCTATCGTAATTTATTCAATCCGGAGACCGGATTCTTTCAATCGAAAAATGATAAGGGCGAATGGATAGAGCCATTTGATCCCTATAAATACGGAGCCAATGGCGGTTATCCTTTCACAGAAGGAAATGCCTGGCAATACTTTTGGTATGTACCACAAAACATACCCGACCTCATTACATTGACAGGAGGAAATAAAGCTTTCACAGCAAAACTGGATACTTTCTTCACCGTCAATCATCAAAGCGGTGAACTAAACGATAATGCCTCCGGCTTTGTTGGCCAATATGCCCATGGAAATGAACCCAGCCATCACGTAGCTTACCTGTATACCTGTGCAGGAGAACCCTGGAAAACACAGAAGTATGTAGCGCACATCATGAATAACCTGTACAATGATACTTCTTCGGGATATGCCGGAAACGATGATTGCGGTGAGATGTCTGCCTGGTACATCTTCGGAGCACTTGGTTTCTACCCGGTCAACCCGGCGAGTGGTGAATATATAATCGGCACTCCGATGCTGGAAGAAGCAACTATACATCTGCCCGACGGAAAGACTTTTGCAATAAAAGCTCCCCGCAAAAAAGGAAATGAGATTTATATCCGCTCCATAAAGCTAAATGGTAAGAAGCATACAAAAAATTATATCACACATCAGGATATATTAAATGGCGGTACCCTGGAATTTGTTATGAGTGCTACACCACAAAAGAAATAATCCGGATGTTCATGAAAAGACTGTTATTCATATTTCTGCTATTTCTGAGTCCAAATGTTATAAACACTTGGGCTCAGAAAGCAGTAACAATTGATAAGGCCGGTAAATCCGAGCATAAACAGGGAAAGGTTATCCTTGTAACCCCACCGGAGAAAGGATATTGTAATTCTGTAATTCTCAGGGCATTTGAAGAGGCAGCCAAAGCGAAAGGACGCCCTACTACGATTCTACTACAGTTGGGGCGCTATGTTTTCGGACGTGACGAGTCCATCCATCAAAGGTACTTAATCTCCAATACCGCTTCTGAAAGCGAAGATCCGGATCAGATAAAGCATATCGCCCTGCTACTAAAAGGATTGAAAAATATTACCATAGATGGCGGTGGATCAACTCTACTGATGGATGGAGAAATGACCTCCTTCATTATAGACTCCTGTCGTAATATTACGTTAAAAAATTTCTATCTCGATTTTGTAATTCCTACCCAGACTGAAATTGAAATAATAGAACAAGGAAAGAATCATCTTCTGGCAAAAGTACATCCGACCTCTCATTATAAAATAGAAAATGAAAAGCTGATATGGCAAGGTAATGGATGGTCCTTTTCTGAGGGAATAGCACAGACTTATGACCGTAAAGAGGATGTCACCTGGAGAAGCTGGTGTCCACTGGACGGATTAAAGAGTACTGTAGAGTTACAACCCGGTTTGCTTTGGATGAATTATCAAGAAAAGCCGGATACACCTCCGGGAATGGTATTTCAAATGAGGGATGCCATCCGTGATGAGGTATGCGGACTAATACAATATAGCCGCGATATTCGTTTGGAGAATATTCGTATTTATTATGCCGGTAACTTTGGTATTGTAAGCCAGTATAGTGAAAACCTGGCATTTGAACAATTGTATTTTGAACCCGAACCGGGTAGCGGTAGAACCAATACCGGCTTTGCCGATTTTCTACAAGTTTCGGGATGTAAAGGAAAAGTACAGATTCAGAATTGCCGTTTTACCGGTGCACATGATGATCCGATCAACGTGCACGGTACTCACCTGCAAGTCGTAGAGTATCTTTCTGACAGAAAAGTCAAACTGGGCTTTATGCATCCTCAGACTTTCGGTTTTCACGCTTTCTTTCCCGGTGATGAAGTAGCTTTTATTAATTCAAATACACTTTTACCGGTTGTTGAAGCAAAAGTAAAAAAGGTGACACGCGTAGATGACCGCCATGTTATTGTAGAAATTGACCGTCAACTCCCTGAAACAGTCAGAAGTACAGAACTGGTAGCAGTAGAAAATTTAACCTGGACCCCTGAAGTCGTTATTCGTAATAATTATTTCTCCAGAATACCAACACGAGGAATATTAGTCACTACGCGAAAAAAGGTCGTCATTGAAGACAATACCTTCTACCGTATGCAAATGAGTGCAATACTGATAGCTGATGATGCCCGCAGCTGGTTCGAATCCGGTCCAGTGACTGATGTAACTATCCGTAGAAACAAATTTATAGAATGCGGAGAACCCGTAATCAATGTAGCACCCGAGAACAATGTATATGCAGGTGCAGTACATCACAATATATCTGTTACCAAGAATCATTTCCAATTAAAAGGAGAAACAGCCGTCAAAGCACGTTGTACTGATGGGGTAACAATTGCCGGCAACCTGATTGGACTGCCGGACGAAAACAAGAAGAAATCTGTTGTTATCATTGAGCAATGCGAAAAGGTAAACGTTCGGGATAATCAATTTTACCAACGTTCCTCAGGATTTTAATTAAGTAGTACTATTAATCATGAAAAATATGACACATTTAAAAACTTATTTAGCAGTAGTAACCTTGGCGCTTACAGGATGTCAAAGTGCAAATAATGCTGGTGAAACCGCAGAGTTGTGGTATGCCCAACCAGCAAAAGAATGGATGGAATCCCTACCTATCGGTAATGGGCGGTTGGGTGCCATGACTTATGGTGGAATCGAAGAAGAAACACTGGCCTTGAATGAATCTTCCATGTGGTCGGGGCAGTTCAATGAGAATCAGAATAAGCCTTTTGGTCGTGCTAAGCTCGATAATTTAAGAAAGTTATTTTTCGAAGGAAAATTGTGGGAAGGAAATCATATAGCCGGTGATAACCTGAATGGTGTGCAAACGTCTTTTGGCACCCATCTTCCTATAGGCGATCTGAAAATGAAGTTTACTTATCCCGAAGGAGATATTACAAATTATCGCCGTTCACTAAGTTTAAACGAAGCGATCAGCAGTATTTCTTTTAGTGCAGGTGGGGTAAATTATAAACGTGAATATTTTGCTACGAATCCCGATAATGTACTTGTCCTTCGCTTATCAGCAGATAAGCCAAAGTCTGTTACCATGGATATGGCTCTGGATCTAATGCGTCAGTCAGAATTTACCGTCGAAGATAATCAGTTGATCTTTACTGGTAAAGTAGACTTTCCGTTACACGGTCCGGGTGGTGTGAATTTTGAAGGAAGAATAGCCGTATTGGCCGATAATGGCGAAGTAAAAATGGATAAAGCGGGTATCAGTGTAAGCAATGCTGATGCGGTGACAATGATCGTAGACGTACGTACCGATTATAAAAATCCGGATTATAAAGCTTTGTGCGCAACAACAGTTGAGGAGGCCGGTATGAAACCCTACGAAGCACTGAAACTGACGCATATAAAAGATTATTCAGATTTATTCAACCGGGTAGAACTGAGCTTAGGTAAAGATTCCAACGACACCATACCTACAGATATCCGCTGGAAACAAATACGATCAGGAAAAACAGATACAAGTTTCGATGCTTTGTACTTTCAGTACGGACGCTACCTGACAATTGCCAGCTCACGTGAGAATTCCCCGTTGCCAATTGCTTTACAAGGTTTCTTTAATGATAATCAGGCTTGTAACATGGGATGGACAAACGACTATCATCTTGATATAAACACGCAACAAAACTACTGGGTATCCAATGTCGGAAATTTGGCAGAGTGTAATACTCCGCTCTTCAATTACATCAAAGATTTATCCGTACATGGAGCCAAAACTGCTGAAGTTGTATATGGCTGCAAAGGTTGGACAGCCAATACAACTGCCAATATCTGGGGGTATACCCCGGCATCCGGAAGTGTCATCTGGGGACTATTTCCCCTTGCCGGTTCATGGATAGCTACGCATTTATGGACGCAGTATGAATATACACAGGATAAAAAGTATCTGGCAGAAGTAGCTTATCCTTTGCTGAAAGGTAATGCCGAATTCATACTTGACTACATGGCAGAAAATCCTGCTAATGGTTATTTGATGACAGGTCCAAGTATCTCACCGGAAAACTGGTTCAAAACAGCAGACGGACAGGAAATGGTAGCTTCTATGATGCCTACCTGCGACCGTGAACTGGTTTGCGAGATCTTTACTTCTTGTATCCAGGCTGCTGATATTTTAGGCATTGACAAAGCATTCAGTGATAATCTGCAAACGGCTTTAAGCAAACTTCCTCCTATACAACTGCGTGTGAACGGAGCCATCCGCGAGTGGTTTGAAGATTATGAAGAAGCACACCCGAACCATCGTCATACCTCGCACTTATTGGCTTTATATCCTTTCTCACAAATCACTTTAGAGAAAACACCCGAACTCGCAGCAGCAGCCCGTAAAACGATAGAAGCACGTCTTGCTGCAGAAAACTGGGAAGATACCGAATGGAGTCGTGCCAACATGATCTGCTTTTATGCCCGCCTGAAGGATGCGGAAGAAGCTTATAAAAGCGTAAAGACCCTCCAGGGAATGTTATCACGCGAAAACCTGTTAACCGTTTCACCAGGCGGCATAGCCGGAGCCCCGAATGACATTTATTCATTCGACGGAAATCCCGCAGGAGCTGCCGGAATGGCGGAGATGTTAATACAAAACCACGAAGGATATGTTGAATTCTTGCCTTGCTTACCAGCAGCATGGAAGGATGGTCAATTCAAAGGTTTATGTATTCGTGGAGGAGCTGAGGTTTCGGCACAATGGGAAAATGCTGTGATCCAACATGCATCGCTAAAAGCTACGGCCGACAACACATTTACTGTAAAACTTCCTACCGAAAAGAAGTATACGGTAACCTTGAACGGAAAAGAAGTCTCGGCCAAAACCGATAGCAAGGGATTAATCACTGTTGAAATGAAAGCTCAGGATTTGCTGGAAATCAAATAAGATTCATACCATATGAAAAGAGAGGGTGTGTCAAAAGCAGATAAAGCTACCAATATGTAACTTTAGAAACGCAGATTAACGCAAATTAGCGCAAATACAATTTAATATTTGCGCTAATTTGCGTTAATCTGCGTTTTAATAATGGCTGATTTTACTTTTACCCCCCTTTTTTTATAAAGCCGGGACATCTGCATCTAAGTCATCCCCCTTTAACTGTGACGGTGCCATATGATACTTCTCCTTAAACTTCCGGGAGAAGTGTGCCAGAGTTTCAAACCCCAACTCCCAGTAAATATCCGAAGGCCTCTGATGCTCTTCTGTTATCTTATGGTAAGCAACCTCCAGACGTTTGTCAATCAACCACTTATTAGGCGTCGTGCCAAATAGTCGGATAAACTCCCGGCGAAACGTAGAAAGGCTCCTGCCCGAAAACTCTGCAAAATGCTCCAAAGGGGCATTAAACATATAGTTGGCATTCATAAACTCAACCAGATCTTTCTGAACCAATGGGTTACTAAACAAAGAAGCAACAATTTCCTTATCTGTTAAAGTCAGCAAATGAAGGCATTCTTCCAATTTAAGTTCAATCAATCTTCTATCCGGATAAGCTCCCTCATCCGAATAAACAGCAAGCGAAGCAAACAAAGCTTTCAAAAATGTATTCTCGTTTATCTTCTTAAAATAGAATGAAGTATAGCTCGTACACACCGGTACCAGATTATTCTGTGCATAAGACTTTAAAAACTTCTCCGTAAGGTTCAGACAAAGTAAACGGCAATATCCATTCTTACCAGGTGTTATCTTTATCTTCGAGAACCCACCACGGTTGACAAAGAAGTAATCACCTGATCTCGCTGTAATATGTTCTCCGGAACTAGACAACGCAATCATTCCCTCCGCCACTTTTATCAGTTTATAATTACGCTCATACAATTCCTTCTGTGCCGGTTTATCATAGCACACAAAATAAAAAGGCTCTTCGGATTTCCGAAACTCACGTTGATGATTCATAGCGGCAAAGATAATCAACATGACTCTTACAGACAACTAATTTTGCAACTTAGCGACAAGTCCGATAAGATTAAACCGCTTAATTTTGCAACCTGAAATAAAACAAAGAAGTATGTCAAAAAAAGAAACGACAAGAAGATACATTTTATTTATCACCGGTTTATTTATCAACGCAATAGGAATCAGTCTGATTATCAAGGCAGGACTTGGTTCATCCCCTATATCCAGCCTTCCTTACACTATCAGTCTCGGATTTCCTGTCACTTTGGGGACACTGACTTTTATTTTGAACCTTCTTCTCATAGCAGGACAGATTGTGTTACTAAAAAAGGATTTTAAGAAGATCCAATGGTTACAACTCCCCGTCTCCATCCTTTTCGGTTTTTTCATAGACCTCTCCATGTTGATGCTGGCTTGGGTAATGCCGGAATTCTACCCCTGGAAAATTGTTACTTTACTCCTGGGTTGCATGATTCTCGGGCTGGGAGTCAGCCTGGAAGTAATAGCCAATGTAGTTATGCTATCGGGAGAAGCATTCGTACATGCCATCTCACAAAAGAAGAAAAAAGAGTTTGGCTGGGTGAAAATAGGCTTTGATTGTACATTGATGATTTTGGCCTGTACCTTATCTCTGATACTATTCGGAGAGATTGCAGGCGTACGCGAAGGAACTATTATTGCGGCATTACTTGTCGGGGTATTCGCACGCTTTTTCAATCATCGGTTGATTTTCCTGAATACAATGCTCAGTGACCGGACAGCTCCTGTCACTGTCGAAGTTCCTCGTAGAACACAATTCGTCATCACCATAGCACGTGAGTTTGGTAGTGGTGGACGAGAAATAGGACGAAAAATAGCCAGTGACTTAGGTATTGCATTTTATGATGAGGAACTGATTAATATGGTAGCAACCGAAAATAATCTCACGCCAGGATATGTAGAACAACATGAGCAGAATATTTCAAGCCAACTACTCTACGAATTCATCATGCAGGATTTCACTGTACCCATTGAGAAAAGTCTCTCTTCTGACGATGCTCTGTTTGTTGCCCAAAGTAAAGTAATCCGCAAGGTAGCAAGCCAGCATTCTTGTGTAATAGTAGGTCGGTGCGCTAATTACGTCTTACAGGATTATGAACGATGCTTTAATATATTTCTACATGCAGATTGGGACAGTAAACTCAAAAGAATTATTAATGAATACGGAGAGCCTGCAGACAAGGCAGAAAGTAAACTGAGACGAATAAACAAAGCAAGAGCCAACCACTACAAAGCCTACACCGGCCGTACGTGGAATGACTCTAAAAATTACGATTTGTGCCTCAACACCAGCATTTTGGGTATAGACGAAGCATGCAAAATCATTGAGAAGACTGCAAAAATATACCTGGAAAGAAAGGATAAAGCTCCCATAACAGTCTCATAGCAACTACTCCTCTCCTTCTCTATATTCCAGAATATCTCCCGGCTGGCAATCCAGCTCTTTACAAATCGCTTCAAGTGTTGAGAACCGGATTGCTTTTGCCTTTCCGGTTTTCAATATAGACAGATTGGCCGGTGTAATATCTATTTTTTCCGCCAATTCTCCCAGAGATATTTTTCTCCGGGCCATCATTATATCAAGGTTTACTATTATAGCCATAATTTCTCTTTTTTCAGTTTAGGTCAAATGGTAAGTTCCTGTTCTTCTTTTAATTTCACTCCTACTGCAAAAATTTCAATAAACAAAGCAAGAATAGAGAACATCATCCATGGATATTTTATGGAGTAACTTTCCACCTCATACCCTTCCAAAAGTATTTGCGAAGTCCAGTCGCTATACAAGAAGTAATTTCCGCCCTCCATACAAACTCCCAACAGAATGACAGAGTAAATAAAGTAACGCATACGCTTTACATTTTTCCGTGTAAATACATCACCACGAATAGCAGAAAAAACAACCCGGACCAGACAATAAATACCGTATATACATAAAATAATAAACGGTACAGTACAACACTGATACATCGTATACCAGGAAGGAGTTTTCACAACGGTGTGTATACAAGCAACGGAGTAAGGCACCTTTTTATCAAAAGTTTTGTTCAACAACGAGTCTTCAGCAACCGACTTTGCCTTCACAGAGAAATCGGTAGTATATGTACCTTTCTCACCAATATACTCTCTCGAATCACCTGCTTCATTCCAGCCATCTATAAAACCTGGCACAGCATCTTTCAATGCAGTTACCATAAACATAACAAAAACCAATATCCCCAATATTTTTACAGCTTTCATCTTTCCCATAAATATCCTTTCAGACACAAATTATTAAATAGTGAGTTCCTGCTCCTCTTTCATACGGACACCAATCTTGAATACACATCCGATAAATAAAATAAATACTCCAAGCAAAATATAAATCAGATAAGTCTGCCGGAGATTGCTCACAGAGACAAAAGTTCCGAAAAAGCCTTGCAGTAACCCATTCAGTTCGACAATTCCTCCAATAGCCACAATCAGAGTAGAGTTCTCCTTCGTAAATACCTCTTTACGTTTCACATTACGAAGCAGGCAGAAGATAAGAATACTACATACAGCCATTGCCAATAGAGTAACACTTTGAGGAAGCATAATCCACAAGAAATCGTCGGTGTCATCTTTCCCTAAATCAAAACACAACATCGCATTTTGAATAAAGCTAATCAGCAAGCAGCAGAAACAGATAAACATCAAGCATGTCATCACCACTTCCAACTCTTGTTTCGGATCTTTGCTAAACAAACTTTTCATACTTGTTTCCTTTCTTAAATAGTTAAATCCTGCTCTTCTTTCATTCTTAATCCGATGGCAAAAATCTCACCTATAATCAAGGCTACCAACCCTAAGGTTAAAGTCAACTTGGATACAAGACCAGATAAATTCAAAGAATATCCCGGTATTGAGAATGCATCCGATAGTTCATAAGCCGAAATATAAGCAGGAAGAGCATCGCAAATAAAATTAAGAATGAGAATAGCTCCCAACCAGCGAAGGCGGCGGACATTCTTCCAACTGAAAATATTCGATTTATTAATAGCTACTATCAATTTAAAGAAGAAGACCACAGAGAAGATCATGGTGAAAATGCCAATAAAATTGCACAACATTGAGGTAAACTTAAACCACAGATTAATCGGTGTATTCACACTCACTATCAATTTGCCATAAATAGCTGGAACAAATTTTCCCGATTTCTCATTATACACTGAATCTTTCAGATCAACAAAATCATCCGGAAACAAAGAGATGGATTTCATATCGTGTGTTCGCTTCAATTGTTCTTTATCATGCTCTGCATTCATTCCCACCCGGAAACCGGCCATAAATGCATTACTAAAATAGTAAGCAGACTCAAACACCGAGTAACAAAATACCAGCATTACCAATAAACAAAGTATATTCAATCTCCTTTTCATGACAATCAATTGTTTTCAGTCAATATTTCTATGTTATTATCTTTTTTCCAGGGATAAGCTACTGTCGTTCGTTTCATCAACCAATAACACCCTACCAGCAATACAGCTGCCACACAAGTGATTATCAGATTGGCCGTACCACCAACAAGAGCATCCATATCCTCCACACCAGGATATTTTATATTAATATAAACCGATATGCTATTATTTAATATGTGCATCAGAATACAAGGTATCAGACTCGCTGTTTTGTAATAAACCCATGCTAAAAGAAGGCCGATAAGAAATGCGGGCACCACCTGCACCGGATTAATATGGAATATCCCAAATATCAAAGCCGAAATAAAAATAGCTTTTGCAGGATTATATTGTTTCAACAAAGCCTTGGTGATAGCGCCACGGAATAACAACTCTTCAAGGATAGGCCCCACAACAGCTATGGCAACAATTCCTCCCCAACCGGATTGCAAAATATCGAAAGCCTGTTCCATTATATTGGGTAACCACTTCATGTGAGATATCAATGTAGAAGCCAGCCACGAGCAAGAGAGAAGGCTAACCACACTCAGCACCAGATAAGAAGGGGATAGTGTAGACCAGATTACTTTTTCATTACTGATATAACCTGCTTTCCAAAGGTAGAAAAGCATTAACAGGATACCGGTCATCTGTGCCGGAATCATTATCATCTGCATCAGCGCCTCTTTGTCTATCCCACCGGTAGTGGCAAACAAATAAATAGCACAGGGAACTGTTATCAAAATAGGTGACAGAATCTGTAAAATTGCAAAGTAAATAAGAACCAGTTTTATCGCAGTTTTCATTTCATTTTTATATTAAAGGGGTGCAAAGATAATTGTTTTAATTCAGACTATCGGCCTCCATTGCGAGATAATCCCCGCACAGTAAATACTGGTTTGCTTCCCAACTTTCTTCGTTCTGATTCCATTTATAAAGCACGTATGACAGAATTTCATTTTCAAGTCCTTTGCTATAAACAGCCTTTTGCGGATTCAGCGAGAAGTCTTGCGTTTTGCTATCCCATGCAGCATACTCTACTATTGAATTATTTCCGGATTCGGACATGCTGATCAAATAATAAGGTACCCATTTCTGTTCTCCCGCGCTCCAACGATAGGCTTTCTTTACTCCGCCCTTCCCCTGAGCGTCTTTGCTATATTCATATTTCAGTTTCGGAGTAAGATACTTTCCGCTTTTATCAAGAGAGTATACCGTTTCAGCATTCTCGCTCTTATTATAAACGAATTTAGAAGAAGTCTGTGCACTAACTGCAGAACTACACAAAAATAAGGCTAACATTGAGATAGATACAACCAGCATCGAGATACTCATAAATGACTTTTTCATAAGACTATGTATTTTTAATTGTTATTCAATGATTATTTATCGTTTTTCGATATGCAAAGGAAAACATTATTTTTCATCTACCAAAGAAAAACGATAAAAATTTATCGATAAACAATAAAAAAAAAGTTTTTTTGCGGCTTATTTACTCAATTACTGAGTATGATCTATTTCTTCTTTTCTACCTCTATATAATTCCAATCAACATTTAATGCTCCCAATAGTGTCAACAAAAAAACTACATACTATCATTTTTAGAAGCACAAACTAAAGCTCATAGATAAACAGAATAGGATTATTTTCACCATCCATGGCATTCAATTTATTTATAAATTCCATTTTGAGCTTATTTTGGGAGGAATGCTCTAAAGATACATCTATCATATTTTTTAAACGAGCAACCGGCCAGGCAACAACTATCTTATTCGTATTCCCAATTACCTGTACATTGCTACTTCCCACATCCACTGTTGAGTCTAAAAGAAAAAGATGCCGTGTCATCTCCCCACTTTGTTTATCGCATACAAAAAGGCCAATATTAGTCGTAAATAATACAAGTCTGGAATTCTCTATCACTTCTTCTAAAGATACTACATAATGTTTCTCCCTACAAAGATCCAGGAATTCAAAAGGTTTCATCTTGCTTTCTAATAAGCTTTCAGGCAATGTGCATTCTTTGAAATCCAATTGATATTTGGGATAAACCTTCCCATATTTAGCTTCATATATAGTATTATCAAATCCTCTCACAATATGGATAGAAGAGTCTTCTGTCATAGAATTCCCATGACCAAAAAGGGTTACAGTGCCCAATTCATTATTTTCAAATACCTTTCCATGCTCCAATACGTCTGCTTTGTGATTCAATTGCCGATCATAAACAGCTACTTCTTTCTTTTTATTCACATTTGTGTTGTCATGAAAATAAATATATCGCCCATCTGTACCTAAATGACTATAGTACCGTTCGCCTAAAGATTCCTCCCTAAGAAACTTGCCTTGATAGGAATAGAACTGTACTTTAGAGGGATGCGCACATAATACTACAAGTTCTTTATTCAGATTATCCACACAGATATCACCTATATTAATATATTCCTTCGGACCTTTCCCTACATTTCTTATTCTATTTATATACTTCCCGTCTTTATCGTAAACAATAACACTGTTAGATTGCTGATCAAGAACAAAAAGAGTATCTTCTGCCATACAAATACGACCTATTTGCCCAATTAATGCCAGATCATTTGTTTCCAGAGGTATTATTTTCTTCGATTTAAAGAAAACAGTATCTTCTAATACTCCCCCAGCTTCTTTAAAAGTGAATGTTTTTACATCTGGTATATTATGATCTCTCGCATTTGAGTTTTTGCAACAGGTAAATAATATAAAACACAGTACGAAAATGGTTGGCTTCATAGGCATTAATTGTATTTTTTAGAATTTATATAAGTATTACTACAAAGATAAAAGGAGTTATAAACACACACATGTCTATCTCTGCCAAATAGGTATTCAAACCTGTTATATAATTGAAAAGATACAAATTAGGCAAGAATAAACACATACATTTTAACCAGACTTTGAGCGCACCTTGCCATTTTGTAATTATTCAGAAAAGAAAAGAAACTACAGAAAGGAAAAATTGAACGCTTTTTGCATTAAAATATTCGTACAAATAAATCAAAACGCAAGTGCCTCATTATCAATGTATTAAATATTACATTTTTTATTCGTAGAGAAACAAGATGAAACTCGTAGAGAAACATCCCGTTTCTCTACGACCAACAGGACGATTCTCTACGACCAACAAGCAGAAAATTCATAAGACATTACAAAAAATAAAAGAAGAAGAAATAATCAGTTTCCATATTGTAATAAAATAATCATCATCAATCATATGATCATTTAATTGATAACCGTACCGGAAAATATTAATTTTACTGGCGGAAATACAATATACATACCGTAAATAAATATTTCCATTTACAACCTTTGCTATCCGGAATATTTTCTATAAATTGCGACCGTTTACCAGTCAAACTGATAAGACAGACAAAATGATCTATTCTCCCGCTATAATCCCGATGAATAATAAAATAGTTGTTTACCTATGATTTGTATCCGGCAGTTCTTTATTTGTTAGTGGAATAAGCTTAATCTATTACATTATGTGGAAAAAAGTAGTTTTATATTCTTGTTTTTTGGTGTTTTCATCCTACGCTCAGGCAGATGGCCTGATCACTGTTGATTATAACATCCAGCCTGTTTACGGATACAGGGCAGATGGAACGCCCGGACGTATTGTAGAAATCAAATTGAAAGGCGAGAAGTTGCAAGGTGACTGCCTGATTGACGTAGTAGCAAAAGGCTGCAAAGAAAAAAACAGTTTTGCACTGAACGCGAAAGACTCCACGCATATAGAACTTCTGTTACCTTCAACACTTCCTGTCGGGAAAAAATCAGAAGTAACTGTAACTCTTACTTATGCAGGAGAAAAGTATAAGAAAAAGCTAAGTATAAGCCCTATGCGACACTGGAATGTTTATTTATACAACCACTCCCATGTAGATATAGGTTATACGAATACCCATAAAAACATAGAGCAACTTCATAAGAACAACATAATAGAAGGTATCAAGTTGGCGGAAGAGACAAAAGATTTCCGGGAAGGAGCACAATATGTATGGAACCCGGAGGTTAGCTGGCCATTGGAACGCCTGTGGCAATCTAATCCGGAAAAAAGAGAAGACCTTATCAATGCCATAAAAAAAGGACAGCTAAGTGTGGATGCCAGTTACCTGAATCTGAATACAAGTATTTGTTCTGATGAAGAATTATTTCATGTGTTCAAATTCACACGAAACATACAAAAACTGAGCGGACAACCGTCTGATGTTTTTCAGCAATTCGATATACCGGGCATTTCCTGGGGGCTTATTCCAGTCATGGCACAAGAAGGCATTAAGTATGTAATGTCATGGCCCAATACAGACCGTGCCGGAAACGCACATACACATGGTATGGACGGTAAGCCTTTCTGGTGGATTGGTCCGGATGGAAAGTCCAAAGTATTATTCTTGCAGCCCGGATGCTATGCCAATAGTGGGAGTATGCAGAAGGGAGCCACTACGGGACGTCCCTGGTTCGGACAACGTGATCCGAAAAAAGTTCCTTTGGAAATCAGAACCGGAAGCGCAAATGTAGATTTTACAAATAAACTGATTGAATTGGAAAACAATAATTATCCCTATGACTTTACCGTTCTTTCCTGGACTTTGTGGGATAATAGCCCGTTAGATGCCGACATACCCTTCGCTGTGAAAGCCTGGAATGAAAAGTATGCTTATCCTAAAATCATTATCAGCGGAGGACACGAGATCATGTCAATGATTGAAGAGAAATACGGTAAACAACTGCCTGTAGTAACCGGAGATTATACGGAATACTGGACAGATGGTATAGGAACAGCAGCAGGATTAACATCGAAAAACCGAAATGCCAAAGAGAGGTTAGTGCAGGCGGAAACCATCTGGTCACTGTTAGGAGAAGGAAAGAAAGCTCCCCGGACAGATTTCGACGAAGGATGGAGATATATTCTTTTAGGATCGGAACACACCTGGTGCTTTGAGAATCCTACTGAGCCTTATTTTCAGGATGCCATATGGAAAGTCAAACAATCTTATTTTCATGAAGCCGAGAACCGGTCAATAGACATGTTGGCCGAGTCTCTGGCTCCGATTACAGATAAATCCAATGGAGCGTTAGGCCCCAAAGAAGGTCCCTCTAATGGTGGCATTGCTGTTATTAATACACACACATGGCCCCATACCGGCATCATCACTTTGTCAGAAGCAGAAAGCCTGAAAGGAAATAAAGTTATAGGTCCCGATGGAAAAGAGGTTCTTTCCCAACGGCTATCTACCGGTGAGTTATTATTTGTTGCGGCAGAGGTTCCGGCTCTAAGTTCCTGCCACTATCGGGTGGTTGAAGGTAATTGCACCTTGGACGGAGGATGCAAGACGGACGGAACAAACCTGGAGAATGACTTTTTAAAGCTTCGGATAGATCCTGCAACCGGTAATATAGTCCGTTTTATCAATAAGAAATCCGGCTATGATTATGTAAAAAATGAGGGAGCCAATACTTTCGCCTGGCTTCCTGCAAATGAAAATCGCCCTTTGGCAGATACGGTGACTTCTATTACTGTCACAGAAAAAGGACCATTGGCTGTCGAGATATGCATAACATCCCAAGCAAAAGGATGCCGCAGCATATCCCGCTCCATCCGTTTATTGGCCGACCAGCCCTGGGCAGAAATAACGAATGTGGTCGATAAGTTACCATTAACGGAGAAAGACGGTATACATTTTGGATTCAATTTCAATATCCCCGATTCTAAAACCCGTGTCGATATTCCTTGGGGGATTATGGAAGTAGAAAAAGACCAATGGCCACAGGGAAACCGGAATTGGCTTGCATTGCAAAGATGGCTGGATGTTTCCAACGAGACACATGGCATCACCTGGTGTTCTCTGGATGCTCCTCTGTTTGAATATGGTGACAGATATGCCAACATTTCAATGGGATGGGGAGGAAGAGGCAATTGGGTCACTAAGCTGGAACCCAGTTCTACAATCTTTTCGTGGGTGATGAACAATCATTGGCATACAAATTTCCCATTAACACAGGATGGACCTGTTACATTCCGGTACCGCATTCTGCCCCACGGCAAATATGATGTAGTCGAAGCAAACCGATTTGGATTGGAACAGTCTCAGCCATTGGTTTATGTAACGGCAGATAAAGATCCGGAAGTGAAACCACTGATTGCAATTGACAATCCAAAAATCTATCCGACCATCCTCAAGTCTTTGGATAAAGATCAGATGATGGTTGTTCGCCTTCGTTCTTTATCGGATAAAGAAGAGAGTGTGAAATTATCATTCCCTCAGAAAAGTCCTAAACGAGTTTCTCTTTGCGATCTGGAAGAGATAGCCAGTGAAGAGGTTAGCGGAGATCTGGTTATGAAACCTTATGGGCAGGTTACATTGAAATTAGAGTTATAAATGAACATCAATTGTTTTATACAATTACAGTAACAGATATGCTTCATATATCTGTTGCCGTAAAAGGTTTATTTATACGTAGTTACAGATAGGTCTCACAACAACACAGAGTTTATTGTCAAGAATAAAAAACGCAATACTCTGTGTTATGTTGCGATGAATTTTATTCTTTTCTGTTCAAGTGTAAATAAAAAATCAATAGCTGTTTTATCAGAAGGAAACTTCAAATAAAATCATGTCTATCATTACAATATGATCGAGAAAAAACAATCATTTTTATTAGAGGACCAAAAAATTCATTGATATTTTCATAGATATCTCAAACATTTAAAGCTTATATAAAAACATATTAAATGTATAAATAGGTAAATTATACAGATTGAATGATTCTAAAACACTTTTTAAGAAAGTATTTTTCACAAAAAAGAAATATTGAACCATTATCTTTGGAATAGTACTAAATAATATATAAATTTGCTGATACACCTAAAAACACAGTCAACTAAACATATCAACTTATAGTCAAATACAATCACTATGAAAAAAACACTACTGCTATTATTATCAGGTTCTTTTTGTTTATCAATCTCCGGACAGATAACCCGTGAAAATAATTCCGTCCGTAATGGAGACGAAATCATAAAACAACAGATGCAATATAAAGATCCGGGAAGAGCCGGTGAAAATGTAATATGGGATTTCAGTATGCTGAAAGCTGTCAACCCTAAATACAAATTGACTTTTCGTGCTCCGGAACTTATCAATGACAGCATTTATATCATGGGACGAGATACACTACTCAAAAAAGACTCCGATATAAATCATTTGATCATTGGTGAGGAACACTCCACGATGTATTATTATCAGATAAAAGGAGACACGATGTTTTGTTTGGGCCATGAAAATCCTGTAACGCTTATGCATCATAAGATTCCACTTCCATTGATGGTTTTTCCCTTTAATTACAAACGAAAAATTGAACAAAAATTTGAATCAGAAGGATTGCATACTTCATTAAAAAGAACCAATACTTATGGAAATATAAGCGTTGAATCAGACGCTTATGGAAAAATGATATTACCTTCGGGTGATACACTAAATAATATTCTCCGAATTAAAACTGTACAAATTATAAATGATACTTCTAACATCAAAAAAAACAAACCCAGCCCTGGTGACATAGCTAAAATATTACTTAGCAGGCAACAAAAGCAAAATCCAGTCAAATGCCACAAGCAGATAGAAGCAAACACATATAGTTGGTATGCCAAAGGTTATCGTTACCCTATCTTTGAAACTGTTCAAGCATTCGAAGTGGTAGATAGCCTCAAAAACGAAACTTTTACAACCGCCTATTTTTATCCACCGATAGACCATTATTACCTTGACGATGATCCTGAAAATCTGGCAGTTTTGGATAGTTTAAATAACAATAAAACAGATACAAATACAAGTTGGATTAGCAAAAACTTTTCTTATAACTATTGGCCCAATCCTGTATCTACCCCACTTAACATAGAATACAAATTGGAAGATGAAGCCATAGTAGCCATTACCTTATATAGTTCTGTATATGGAGTTGTGAAAGTAATCGCTCCAAAACATAGAGAGAAAGGGTTGTATAAGGAAGCAATAGACTGTTCCGTTCTCTTCCCCGGTGCATACATTATTAAGTTCGATGTCAGAAATGAATCCGTGTCTAATATTGTCTTGAAAAAATAACTCCCATGAAACACTCTATATTATTTATAGCTTATATAGTATACTGCGTCTGTGCAATGTCTCAAAGTCAGGATCAAAATTATATAAGAACCAAAACGATGACAGATGAGACAGATCCAACTAAATTTATAGAAAGTATACAATATTTCGATGGATTAGGACGTCCTGTACAAACAGTCCAAGTCGGTATCACCCCCGAGCACAATAGCTTGGTGACCCTACAAGAATATGATGCGTGCGGAAGAAATGTTGCGACTTGGCTTCCTGCGGTAATTTCAGGAAAAGATGGTGCTTTCATAGGAAGTCCTGAAGTGAAATCAGCAGCAATCGCTTCTAGCATAAATGACTCCAAACCCTATTCAAAAACAATCTACGAAGCTTCTCCATTAAACAGAATTTTGGAACAATATGGTCCGGGAGCCAATTGGCACAACAGCAACTCTTCAATTAAAACAGGTTATCTAACCAATGAAAGTACTGGTAATTTGGCTTGCATGTATTTTAAAATTAACGGTAGTGGTTTGAATACCTCGCTTGCAAAATCAGAAGTATTTAAACCAGGGGTATTATACGTGACTCAAACACAAAATGAAGCAGGCAGTATTTCTTATGAATTCAAGAACCAACAAGGGCAAGTAATTCTTACCCGGCAAATGGATTTCAACGAAGCATACGATACTTATTATGTATATGATGACTTTGGCAATTTATCCTATGTCATTCCTCCCATATTGGCGGATAAAATTCTTAAAGAAAATAAGTCAACAACAGACAACAGCCTGGAAATAAGACAATACGCATATATTTATAAGTATGACGAGCGAAACCGATGTGTAAAAAAACGTCTACCCGGATGTGAATGGATTTACTATGTGTATGATAAAGCCGACCGATTAATCTTCACCCAGAATGGAGAACAACGTAAAAACAGTGAATGGCTATACTCTGTTCCTGATGAATTCGGACGTATTGTACAAACCGGTATCTGCCATAACACAAACATATCAAATGATAATTATAAGGACAAGCTGGTTGTCGGAACTTATGAAGGTAACTCCGGTTACTCCTTTTCAAACTTTAGCCCTGAAGATGCAAGAGTACTTACCATAAATTATTACGATAATTATGACTTTCTTCTGGACATGAAGCAGGAAAGGCGTACTATGCTTGAATACGAGGAACGCCAAGGATATGGTAAACAATATAATATTGATAGTTATTCCGCGAAAGGACTACTTACTGGTACTTATGTAAACACAGCAATTCCGAGTTATGAAAATGAGTTTGATGAATATTCCGCTTTATATTATGATAACCATGGCCGAATTGTCCAAACCAAAAAGTGCAGATTCTATGAACTTGGATTCGACAATGAGTATATTGCTTATAATTTCCAAGGACAACCCGTGAAAAAGTTACATGAATACTCATTCATTACTTCAGATCAAACTAATGAAATATACAGCTATGACTATGATCATGCAGGACGTCTAATAGAAACAAGACATAAGCTGAATGAAGGAAGTGAAATTATTATATCCCAAAACACATATAATGAATTGGGACAATTAATATCAACACAAATAAACAATCAAAATGCTTTAAAAACGAATTATTCATACAATATTCGATCTTGGAAAACAAATATAGATAATAGCGTATATAAAGAACAACTTGGATATGATAAAATTGGAAATATTACATCCATTAGTGATTATAACACCTTAAGGAGTGGTTCAAGTAAGTGGGATGCATCAATACGGTATGATGCCCTTTCACGAATAACCGAGTATGCAAATAAGGGTGGGGAATCTGGAGCACCGGATACTCGATTTATGTATGATAAGCATGGAAATATTAAAACCTTACTCAGAAAAAGCCCAACTGAAACTTATGATATGCTGTCGATAGCCCATTTGGGTAATCAAGTACAGACAGTGATAGATAATAACTCATATGAATCAAATAAATACAATTCATATGATTTCAGAGATATGGCAGGAGTCGGTAAACTTCAATCTTATGAATATGATCTAAATGGGGCAGTTACCAAAGACCCTTATAGGTGCGCGACCATTGAAAATAATTATCTCAATCTGCCTCAGCGAATAGTGGTTGACAATCCTTTGGTATCCGGGTCAATCGAATACCAATACTTAGCAACAGGAGAAAAATTATTGAGTTTGAGTTCTGTATCCTTAAGGCATTCATTTAATCCATCCGAAATCGCCGGAGGAGCATCAATGGATACATCTACAGATCGATCAGAGCTGACATTCTATTGTGGAAATATCATATATAAATTAATGTTAAGCGATGGAACAATGCTCCTTGATAGAATACTCATTGACAATGGATATATCAAAGATGGGAATTACTATTTTTATATCAAAGACCATATAGGAAATAACCGCGCTACCACTAATTCAACCGGCCAGGTGAAAGCGATGGACGACTATTTTCCTTTTGGAATGCCCATAAAAGATAGCAAATGGGAGGAAACCCCGCAGAGATACAGATTTGGAGGGAAAGAATTTGAGACATTGATGAGATTGAATCTGTATGATTCTCACGCCCGCTTTTATGACCCGGCTTTGGATCGCTTCATGTCTGTAGACCCGTTATGTGAGAAATATTATTCAATCAGTCCATATGCATATTGTTTGAATAATCCGTTGGGACATATCGATCCAGATGGCAAGTTCCCTTGGCCAGCCATTCCTATTTTTCTTAGCTTGCTATTTGAATCGCAACCAGTGAATGCTCCCACCTTAAATAGGGTAAGTAATGCCCGTAATATGGAAGCAGCCTGGAATAGTTATAATGAAGGTGTGCTTTCTAATTTTATCCCCGGAGCAAAAATAGAAGCAGTTTCTACCCGTGTTTTTATACAAGAGCCAGTAGAAAAGATTGTTCGTAAAACCGTTACCTCAGAAGTCAGAGAAAAAGTCGGTAAATTTGTTCCGAATCCATTTGGAAGAAAAGGAGGTCAGGCACATCAAGATAAAGTTGCAGAAGCAATAAAACAATTGACTAGTGATGGTTTTAAAGAGATTTTAACCGAACAGACTATTAAAACTCCGGGTGGAGAGAAAAGTAGACGTGCTGTGGATGTAAGAGGTATAAATCCTACTACTGGTGAGGTTAAAGATATACAAGTAGGGCGCCAGAACAAAAACGGTACTCCGGTTGCGCGAGAAAAGAGAGCCCTTGATGATATTGAAAAGGCAACGGAGCAACGGCCTATATTTATTCCTTATAATTAAAATAATATTCATAATAAAAAATATAACATGTTATCATCACAAATTAATTTTTATGTATTACCAGAAGAATTATCTGGTATACAGCAATGGTTAGAAGAACGTGATATTGTATGTGTAAAAGCATATAGTTCTGATTTAGATCATATCATAGTGAAGCTTAATGCTGAATATATATCAAACCATGGCCAAGTCTTTTTAACCTTACCTAAATGGGTTGGACTATTTGAATATAATGGCCATTTAGATTCTGCAGGTGAACTTACATACTATGCAAACTGTGATAAAGAACTTATAATTCAATTTGATTTTAGGAAAATCACAAAAGACCAATTACTCCCTCCATCTCGCTTTTATTTTACCAAACAATATTTTGATAGACCTGCTTGGAATTTTATCAAGAAAGATGAAGAGTATGTAAAGTGGGCTATGAAAATCTATCGGGATTTCAAAAAACATTTCTTAGTAAAATATGACTTTGGACCGGATAATTTTGGTATCAGTTATACAACGCCTACTGTGATTGAACATTTTGAGCGCGGAGAATTTAAACTTAGAGGACATTAACTACAGGAATCTATCCAAAATAGAGATCCAAACCTACGCTGTACCTCAAAAGTTATAACTCATGCAGATCAAAGAAGAAATATTAATAAATCAATATGGGCAATCTTTGGTGGATGAAAACGTAATTTCTATTTATTTTGGAAATTTGACAGATATTCAACAAAAAGAATACTTATCAAATCTCATCGAACTAATATTACAGTCCAAACCAGAGGAGAGTGATATTGAAATTGCTATAAAATATAGCCTATTACGTTCAAAATATACTCCATGTGTATTATTACTACGTAATGGTCTTAAATATAATAACTTAAAAAAAATCGCAGATTTGCCTTATTCTGAACGATCAAAATCATTAGTTCTTTTCCTAAATCTATTTAAAGTCGCCTACCAAAGGAGACTTGAAAAAGAGAAAAATCAATATAGTAAATGGTGGTATTCAGATTTGTCAAATGAAAAAAATATAGAATTAATTCTGAAGCAGTATGAAATATAATTCTAACAGGAAAAACTTGTATAAATTGTTTTGCTGATTTAACCAGTTTAAAAAAGTTACAAAATAAATAATAACACCCTTGGTTTTTTCGTACTTTTATAAAATATATCAAATATTAGTACCTTAAATAGGGATATTCCTAAAACAACAAAATTTAAGGCAACTAACTCATTGCGAGCTAGTTGTTTTTTTGTATCTTTAAGCATACCCCCCAAAAACGGTTTGACGGCCAAAACGGGGGTAATTAAAAATAAAAACGCATGGTAAAGATACAAAAAATCTCCGAAATCGAACCTTGTTTAGGTTTTACTGAGTTCGATATACTTAAAAAAATATCGTCAAAGTTTTGCAACGAGTGAATTAGGTCGTCTCTATTCCCTTTCTCGGAACTGGCCCGACAAATGCATTTGAAGTCCTCTCCCTTGGGTCGTAAAAGTTATTTTTCTCCCGAAGGTAAAATAGCTTTAATGGTCCTGAAGTCTTATACCAACTTTTCCGATTCACAGTTGATCGAACATTTGAACGGTAATGAAGAAGTTACTGATCCATGTCCTGTTAAGCTTTATAAATATTCAGTTTCAGATATTGATCATTTAACAACTACATCAACCATAGTAATAGAACTTCAAGATGGCACTTTTTCAAATGAAGAAGAGTATGGGATAATCCCTAATGGAAATAGAGAGGTAGACTATGCATTAAAGGAAGCTCCTATTTGGGATGGCCGAAAATCACAGTACTATAATTCAGAAGGAATGCAGGAGATTTGTATCTTAAGATTTAAAAATGAGATTAAAGATCCAATACCTTATAATTAAAAAGTGCCTAAATTTACCCAATAAGTAGAGTTTGGAATTATTAATAAAGGTGTTATTTTATCTTCTTATGTACAGTTCCGTATTTTGATTATAATTCCCGATATGATATATTTTAATTCAGGAAACGAATTAAGAGACAAGAAACACAAAAGCGTAAAGATAGAGATATTGAATAATTTAGTTTTTAACTCATTAGTATTCAGCCCTGAATAATTAAGCAGACAATTATTTTTATCAAGGAAAACTACCGGATTGTCAAATTATTCCTATCTTTGCAATGCAACCAAGAAATGGGTGCACCGTTTTTTTGTTAAACGACGGAGAAATCTTATTGTTATCTGCTATTGAAATCTGGTAAATTTTATTCTCGCAGATAATAGGTGAGGTTCTCCACGTCCAAGGTACATATAACTTTGTTATATATCATCTGGGCGTGGAGCTATTGCTTATTATTCGGGAACGGCCTTACCAGAGCCTCAATAGGATAATTATAGTATATAGCTTCCACGCCTTTTTATACATGCACGGAAGCCTTTCAATCGGTTAAAACACACAAATATATGAACGATTATTCCTGCCCTTGTCTTATGAAAACCGATCTGGAGCAATCGGTTGATAAGATCTCCTTTCTTAAAGAGTATTACCCCGGTATTGAATCTCCCGGATACATTGAAGCGCTGCCCAAACAAGAATTACTATGCTGCCTGTGTCTACTCGACAGTATTCTATTTTCTATCGAACAAGAGCATTATATATGTACCGTTACAGAACTGATCCGCCTATATCGATGCAGAGAAAGAGTAGTGAAACGTTTCCTTTAAGAGAATATTTATTCAAGAAAATGAATACGATAATAAAGAATTGCAAGAGTGTACACTTCTCTATAACAAGAATGTACATTCTTATGTATCAAAAATGTACACTCTTACAATGCAAAAGTGTACATTCTGACTATGCCTGTATTCACTTTACACATTTTGGTTAATATCTACTGTTTTCCTTCACAGTTTCTTGATTGTTTTACTGTTTCACTTTACACCTTCAG
>NZ_CATJGZ010000037.1:0-19221 GCF_949740115.1 Bacteroides sp. 41_26 | reverse complement strand
GAAGCCCGGCAGATCATAAGGCGTGGAGATGATTAATATTTCGCGGATACCGGCAAGCATTAATACGGATATCGGATAGTAAATCATGGGTTTGTCGAAGATAGGCAACAACTGTTTACTTACCCCTTTGGTGATAGGATACAGACGGGTGCCTGAACCGCCGGCTAATACAATTCCTTTCATATTATTATAATGATGGTTGGTTCGTTGATAACTTCATTCTATTATAATGATGGTTGGTTCGTTGATAACTTCATTCTTTTCTTATGGCACCTGCTGGTTATTTTTTCTACAAATCCAGCTGGCATATCTACCTGTGCACATCCAAGCATATCTAATCGGATAGCAACTTTACTTTTTCCGTCTACCATTACCAGTTCTCCTTCTAGACCTGTTAATGGCCCTTTGATCACCTTTACCAATTCTCCCGGAGCAAGTGGGGTAGTAGATAATTCCACGGCATCTTTGGAGTAGTCCAACATGAATTTGAATTTCTCCATTTGTTTATCCGGGATAATAGCAGGAGTTGATTCTCCGCGTAACACCATATACCTGCTAACGGACGATAAGGTTAGAGGTAAAGAGCGTTCTTCGGAGGATACACGAACGAAGAGTATCATTGGAATCACCACGCGTTCCACCTTTTTCCGGCGGTCACTCCATTGATGAATTTCCTCTTGAATGGGGAGGAAACATTCGATACCCATAGCATTGATGCGATCACGAGTTTTCTTTTCGTGATGGAGGCGAACGTAAGCTGCAAGCCAGTACTTCATAAAGTTATATTCTGAGATTTCTGATATCGAAATGGAGGGGGATACCGGTGCTTTGTTACGAAGCGCTTGAGCACGCTACGCTGTTACCTGTCACAACTCTGTGAGGTAATCTTTGATACAATAGACCAAATCCGATGCAAAGATATATATTATTTACGAAAAAAAATAATTTGTAGATAAAAAATAATATAATAAATGAGTTTTGTCTTTTTAATTTTTTATTTGAATTCTGTCTTTTTACTTATAGTGGCTTCTCGTTTGTTTCTTGAAAATATATTACTAATATTTCAATCGTAGTCTTTTTTGTAAAAAGGGTTTGGATGTTTTTTAGAATTCATTAATGCGAATGTTATCTTTTTTAAAGAAGGTATGATGGTATCTGTGAAATGAATGATATAATTCTTTGAATAGATTTTATGTAAATGAATATTTTATACTTATTTTTAGATTTTATATTTTGTAGTATTGCTTTTGTTGTTTATATATGAAACCTTTATAGGTCTTTTGTTGATGTAATATACTGATTGTGTGACTGTTTATTGTGTGAGATACTATGCGTAATTATAAAATGGATGAATTTCTTTTATTTCTTGTTTGTTTTCTTGAATTTTGATTTTATTCAATGCCTCTTGTTTCCATTTTCAGTTTTGTTAATGGATTGTTTGGGGGCAAGTAGTATTTCTTTCCTTCGTGTAGTAGAGTATGGATAAGAATGTCCGAAGATTATTTTTTTAAATTATCTTATATAATTACATTTATATAAAGTGAATAGTGTTTGCATTTCTTGAATATGTTAATTTACTAACTTTTTCAAGAATGCTCGTGTTTGAGATTTATGTAATTAATTATTTAATAATATATATATCTGTATTATTTACATTATTCTTTGCTGATATTTTTTAATTAGTTTCGTATTCGGTGGTTGTTTTTATCGATTTCTTTCTATTCTTTATTTGTAAAGCGGTGATTAAGATTTTAATGGCAGATAGAGACTGCTGTTTTCTCCATTGAGGAGGATAAGAAGTAGTGCCACCATAAAAACCAAACACAGCTCCTATTCCGGATATAAGATGGGTGTGAAGGAGATGCCGGTTAGTGGCAATCCATTTTTCTTGTTTGGATACTGACATTCCGATAAATAGTACATCAGGTTTGAATTCGTTTATAGCTGTTATCATTTCGTTTGTTTCTTCTTCAGAGAAACTGTCGCGATAAGGAGGGCTATATGTTTTTACTCGGATATTTGGATATTCTGTGAGAATACGTTCGGTAATAAGAGCAAGAGTCCGGTCAGAAGCTCCAAGATAGAATACTGATCCCGCTACTTTATCAAGGTGTTGAAGTATAGACAGATGTAGGTCATCACGCGATATATTGTGAATCTGCTTTCCTGTGAGCCAACGGGCAGCAAGCGTTATGCCCGCTCCGTTTGGAACTAATATATCACTTTGGAGGAGTGCTTGCTTGAGTTCTTTATCCTCATTGGCCATGAACCAGATGCGTGAGTCTATGGCATGTATCACCATTTGCTGGTCGGGGATAGAGTCAAACTGGTAGTTATTGGTGATTACGAAGTCTCCCATTGGGATTGATTCGGTTTGTTTTAATAGTTTCTTATTTAAGCTTTGAGCCCTTCTTCTTCTCCGTTTGTTGAGGTATACATCACATAAAATACCTGCTATAAGATCAATGGCCAATATCAGATTGATATTGAGTAACTCATGCAAAAGGATATTGCACGCTGTAATGAAGAGCGTAGTTATGGTGAGGGTCAAAGTGATTCTGCGGTGACTAAATCCCAAGTCGAGCAATTTGTGATGGATATGATTGCGATCCGGATGGAAAAGTGATTTTCCCTGGCTGGCCCGCGTATACATAACCCGGGCAGTATCAAACAGTGGAATAAACAAAACCGACCATGCTATAATAATAGGTGGTATGCCTGTTGAAATTGCTTCGGAAGAATCCCTCATGCTATAATACACCGCAAGAAAGGCAAGTATGTAACCCAGAGTGAGCGATCCTGTG
This sequence comes from Bacteroides sp. 41_26, assembly GCF_949740115.1. Taxonomy (NCBI): domain Bacteria; kingdom Pseudomonadati; phylum Bacteroidota; class Bacteroidia; order Bacteroidales; family Bacteroidaceae; genus Bacteroides; species Bacteroides sp. 41_26. The sequence continues at coordinate 16,417 of NZ_CATJGZ010000037.1, read as the reverse complement.
TCGCCCATGAATAGTTTTCTTCGGGCTATAATATTATAATATAGAAAAGGAATGAGTGTACCTACTACAGAGAAAGTAAGAATAGGCATTGTGTAATTGCCTGCAATAATGAAGCCGATACCCAGGATGGCTGCAGCTGAGATACTGAGACTCGCTGCAAGTCCGTCTACTCCGTCAATAAGATTAATAGAATTAATGATATATACAATCAGCAGGGCTGTGAAGGGTATTCCGATATAGGGTGATAATTCGTATATGCCAAAAAGCCCATATAGGTTGTTGATGTAAGTTCCGGATGCTATCAGCAAAAGGGCAGATAAGGTTTGAATAATGAATTTATGTGAATAGCGTGCGCCAATCAAGTCGTCTTTGACTCCCATTAATACCAGAGGAAGAACGCCGCATATCATAAAAGAAAGGCGAATGAAAGACTCGGATGAATGACTGATATTAAATGCTCCCATCCATATAGCCTGTAGTCCTGCTATGGGTAGAAAGCTAAGAAGAATAACGGGACAGAAGGTAATGCCGGCCAATCTTGGTATAGGGTTGACGTGGGATTTACGCTTGTCAGGCATATCATATAAACGTTTTCTCCTGGAGATGAGAAGAACGCGTGGTAGCGTGATGAATTCTATAAAGATAGCTACAACAAGTGCTGCTATGCAGCATACAATTACACTAAATATAGGATTAATTAAAATATTCATTGTCTGTTTAATATTTGTTCCATTACTTATTAGGTAAGGGAATCTCAAATATCAAAAAGTTCAAAGAAAGTCGTTTTAGTGTTAATATAGTCTAACGAAAAAGGCGGTTTAGAAAGGAAAAACTGTCTGTTTTATTGAATTCTGTTTGATGTAACATTTGTAATTACATCAAACAGAATTTTCATATCAAATCTTCGTTTATTGAACAATAGGTTTAAACTGGTGTATTTATTATGTTAAATTGGTTTTTTTTGAAAAAAATATCAAGCTTTATTGTGTTAGATAGAAATTTTATCCCTAATTTTGCAGCGACAAGAAAAAATAATAGTCGTTCTCTTACCTAATAAGTAAGGGAACTCTTTTTGAGTATCATTTTTTTCTTAGAAGTCACTGCTGAGATAATTTTTTTGTTTGCTTCACTCATCGTTTTGTTATCCAGCGATTCCAGATATACATATGTTACTTTTTCCGATGAATGTCCCATTCCTGTACTAATGATCGAGACAGGAATTCCTTTTTCCCTTGCTGTACTTGCCCAGGTGTGCCTTGCTACGTATGAAGTGAGGTGTGGCGTTATCTGTATCATTTCCGATATCTGATGCAAATGCTTGTTATACAGCCGCAATGCGCTTTTGTATTGCTTGTATCCTTGTTCTCCTACAGCATTTAGTATCGGTAGCAAGTAAGCCGAGTTTTTGCATTCACGTGCATAGCGTTTAATGATCTTGTGCGCGCAGTTTTCAACGGTAATATACAGCTGTTGCCGGGTTTTATGGCGGCGGTAAACCAGTATGTTTCCATTGACATTACTTTTACGCAGATAAGCCAGGTCTACGAATGGGATTCCCTGTAAGTAGAAACTTAGCAGAAACAGGTCACGACTAAATTCCAATTGCGGGTACCGACTAAAATCTGCTTCCCGTAATTGGTTGATTATAATCGGTTTGATAGCCCTTTTGGCGGTCGTGTCGCAGCCTACAAATACATTCTCAAAGATGTCTTTGGTGTTTATTGTAGCTACTCCGGCAGCCACTGCCTGGTTAAAGATAGAGCGCAACATGCGCATGTACAAAGAGATCGTGTTTTCATACAACCCCTTCAGAAAGAGATGCTGCTCAAACCCTTTAATAAGTTGAGGAGTAATCTCGTCAAAACGAGTAGATGGAGTACCTGTAAACAATTGTAAACTGTGCAGCGTACTTAGATAACTATCTGCGGTACTATACCTTCCAGACAGTTTTGCTTTTTCAATCAATGATTTTGTGAAGATTTGTATTTCCATTTCTATGCTTCCTTTTAGGTTTGTTCAATAAACAAAGAATAAGATCGAAATGATTTTGGTTGTTTAGATAATGAGTTGGTAAAGATAGGATAAAGATATGGTAAAAAAAAGAGCGATTTGCATATTTTTTGCTATGATTTTATTTTGAATACCTGGAAAATAGAGAAATAAAAGAATCTCTAACGAAGATGATATATTATAATATTTACTGTTTTTTCGCGGTGTATTAATCATTTTAATCGAGAAAATTATGGTAATAGCTTATTTGAGAGTAAGTACAGAAAAGCAGTTTTTAGCCAATCAGAAAGAAGAGATTTTAAGATTCGCAGAGAAGAATGGGTTGGCTATTGATAAATGGTACACCGAGACGGTGAGTGGGAGTGTAAGTACGAAAGAGCGAAAACTGGCACCGCTATTGCGACAGATGAAGCCGGGAGACACGCTGATTGTTACAGAGATTTCAAGATTAAGCAGGACCCTATTGGAGATTATGACTATTTTAAATTCATGCATTAAGAAGCAGGTAGTACTGTATAGTACTAAAGAGGGATATGTCTTTCAGAATGATATAAACAGTAAAGTGTTAGGGTTTGCATTCGGCTTAATGGCAGAAATAGAACGTAATCTTATTTCCATGCGTACAAAAGAGGCCTTGGCAAGACGCAAGCAGGAAGGAGTTGCATTAGGGAGGAGAAAAGGAGATAATCCTAAATTGCAATTATTGCATGATAACAGAAAATATATTTTAAAACAAGCACGAGGTGGTGCTAAACATGCGAAACTGGCACGTGAGTTTGGAGTGTCCAGAACGACCATGTTCCGGTTTCTCAAAGCAGAAGGAATGACGGCAAATACCTGATGAACTTAAAAAATGTGAATTGAGAATTTGGATGTGCTTGACATCGCATGATAAATCTCAATTCACAAATTTTGAATTTAACAATTTGTTCTATAAGGTTTTAGTTGTTCACTCTTTTATGAAGGTTCTTAAGCTCAAACGCAAGCATGAACCTGAAAAGACCGATGATGAGGAAGGTGAACGAAATCATATACACGGCATATAATGCACCTATTGCCGGTTGCCACAGAATGAGCAGAGAGCATAAAATAGCCAGAATTCCGAATGCCATATACCAGCCCCAGTCGCGGGTTCCATAACGTTTCAGATCCATGGAGTAGCCTGTGGCAGAGAACCCCCGGAACATGAGCCAGAAAGCAATCAAGAAAGGTATAACTTCCATGCTTACTATTGGATAAACCACAAGATAAATACCGATAATAAGGTCAATAATACCTCCGGCGAGGTACCAGCCCCAGCTTGACACATGTTTATTGCTTATAGCAAAAAGAATTTCCAGAATACCACTGACTAACATGGAGATACTGAAGATAATGCTTAGAGCTACATAACTACTTAACGGAGCAAACATAAGGCATAACGCTACGCCGATATACAAAATACCTAAAATAAGAGACATCCACCAATTTTTCACTGAATGTTGAATCTCATCAAATACTGTTTTCATACGAATGTGATTTTATTAATTGATACTATAAGTTTGTTAGGGGAGTAACAAATAGAGGGAAAAAAGGTTTGGCATGGCGATTTGATATACAAATCGGTTGTATGCTGGATAATATATCATATGAGGCTTGATGTATGATTCTGTTATTTCTTTGTGAACCTATTGCAAACTTTAATTGTTGTATACACAAAGGAGCGAAACTTAAGACTCTTTTTTAAAATACTAAATAACTAATAATAATATATCTTATGGCAACAACAAATTTCAAAGGACAACCGGTAAAGCTGATCGGTGAATTTATACAGGTAGGAAAGGTAGCTCCTGATTTTGAACTTGTAAAAACAGATTTATCTTCTTTTTCTCTGAAAGATCTCAAAGGGAAAAATGTAATTCTTAATATTTTCCCAAGTCTTGATACAAGTGTTTGTGCAACCTCTGTACGTAAATTTAATAAAATGGCAGCTGGTTTGAAAGATACAATCGTATTGGCTATCTCCAAAGATCTTCCTTTTGCTCATGCGCGTTTCTGTACTACTGAAGGTATTGAAAACGTAATTCCATTGTCGGATTTCCGTTATTCGGATTTTGATGAGAGTTATGGTGTGCGTATGGCAGATGGTCCGCTTGCCGGCTTGTTGGCGCGTTCGGTGGTGGTGATTGGTAAAGATGGTAAGATTGCTTATACAGAGTTGGTACCGGAAGTTACGCAAGAACCTGATTATGATAAAGCACTGGCTGCTGTGAAAGAATAAATTATTAAAGAGAGAGAGCCTGTGCCTTTTAAAGGCACAGGTATTAAAGATTTTGACCTAATAGGGACTGGTTTATAGATATGGTAATATCGCCATCTCTTCAGTTCTTGTTAGGTTGTGTTTTTTTCAGAAATAAATAAAACCTAAACAGAATGAACAGAATGCAATTAGTGCCTATCGCCTTTTTATTTATGGGCGTAGGAGTGTTGTCGGCTCAAACGGAACCGGCAAAAGAAGCTTCCCCCTGGACAAGGGAAGGATATGCCGGGGTGAAATTGACCCAGGTAAGTTTAACAAACTGGGCTGCCGGTGGTGACAACTCTGTTGCCTTTGATTTACAGGGTGCTTATCAGGCCAATTATAAAAAAGGAAAACATCTTTGGAACAATCGTCTCGAATTGGCCTATGGATTAAATAAAACGGGCGAAGACGGTGTAAGGAAAGCGAATGATAAGATCTACCTGAATTCTAATTACGGATATTCTATAGCGAAGAGCTGGTATGCCAGTGCTTTTGCTACTTTTCAGACGCAATTTTCTCCCGGATATGATTATAAGGTAAACAAAGATATCTCTGTTTCAGAGTTTATGTCTCCTGCCTATCTGACCACCGGACTTGGTTTTACTTACGAACCCAATAAGATCTTTACGGTAGTACTGTCTCCGGCTTCCTGGCGTGGTACGTTCGTGCTCAATGATCGTTTATCTGACGAAGGAGCTTACGGTGTAGATCCGGGCAAGCATTTATTATCGAGCTTCGGAGCAAATCTGAAAGGAGAGGTGCGATATGAGTTTATGAAGAATATGACAGTTTATTCCCGTCTGGATCTCTATTCTGATTATTTGGATAAACCGCAGAATGTGGATGTGAATTGGGAGGTACAGATAAATATGGCAATTAATAAATGGTTCTCAACTACATTAACTACCAATCTGATGTATGATGACGATGTGAAAATAGCCCAGAAAGACGGAACAAAAGGACCACGGGTGCAGTTTAAGGAAATATTAGGAGTGGGATTGCAATTTAATTTCTGAGTTTAATTTCACCACAGAGGACACAGAGAACACAGAGATACTGAATAATTATCTAATTGACTTTAAATAATTAAAACTCTGTGTCCTCTGTGGTGAAATAAACTCAAAACAATACGAAGTCCTTATTTCTTCTTCAGTGCTTTGTAAACCAGGAAACCTACAATAAATACCCCTACAGCGATAAAGAAGTAACCCAGTTCGTGACTGTATTCACCAACACGTGCCAACAATTGTTCTTCGCTCTCGATACCCGGAACGGAAGCCAGATGGTATCCGATAGCTGCCAGTATACCATTCCATAAACCGGCTCCAAGAGTAGTGTATAACAGGAAGGTGGAAAGCTTCATACGGGCAAGACCGGCAGGGATAGAGATTAACTGACGTACAGCAGGGATCAGACGCCCTACAAAAGTAGACAATGCACCGTGCTTATCGAAGTATTCTTCTGCATGTTGTACTTTAGCTTCGTCGATGAGGCACATGTGGCCAAAACGACTGTTGGCAAACTTATAAATGATAGGGCGTCCCAGCCAGTAAGCCAGATAATAATTGATGATTGCTCCGAGGTTTGCTCCAATTGTGGCAAACAATACTACCAGATATACATTCATTTCATCATTTACAGCTGCTTTGTAGGCGGCAGGAGGTATAACTACCTCGGACGGAAAGGGTATAAACGAACTCTCGATGGTCATTAACAGGGTAATAGTCCAGTAGTTAAGGTGATCGAGACACCATTGAATGAAGGCTACAGATTCCATTTGTTTAAATTCTGAATGCTAATTTATAATTTAAGTATTTTGATTTAGTAGTCAGTAGATAGAATCTATGCATGTGATAACTCTTATGCCAAATGGATTCCAGTTACCAGCTATTATCTACTAACTTCTAATTTTAGTTATCTTCTTTATCTTTCTCAGTCTCTCCGTTATTTACATCGTCGAGTTCATTCATGAATGTTTCCAGATTCTGCAAGATATCTTTGTCGGTATTTTGTGACAACATTTCCTGAATCGTTTCTATGCTTAGCGGAGTTTCTGACATTTGATTGTATTTTTGGAATCCTTTGTGATCCCTAAGAATCATGCAGATAGAAGCCAGACGACCATTGATCCCCGGATAATCAGGATCTTGTTTCTTGGCTTCTTCAAAACAAAGGCGGGCATTTTCTACCATGCCATAGTCCAGGCTATAGTTGCCTATCTGCACTAATGTTTCGGCTTCGGGTGCATATTGCAACGCTACAGCCCAGCACTTTTTAGCTTCCTCAAACTTATCCTCTTCCAGATAGAGGCGTCCTTCCTGCAGATAAATTTCCACACTCTCAGGTATCTGTTTTTTGGCCTTTTCGCAGAGTTGATGTGCTTCTTCATATTTGCCTAACTTGGAAAGACAGAAAATTTCATTGCTGTATATATCCGAAAGGATGGGAGAGTTATCGTCTCCGATAATTTCCATTGCAAGTTCATAACTTCTGTAAGCCAGTTCCCATTTTTCCTGATTGGCATATGCCAGCCCGATAAACATATGAGCAAAGTCGGGAGGTAGGCTTTTGTTCTGTAGAGCCAGTTGATATTCCTGGATAGCTTCAGTTTCATTCTCTAAATGGAAGAGGCTGTGTGCTCTTATGATGTGTGCCTCTCCGAAATTATCATCGGCCGCAAGGGCAAAGTCGCAGGCTTCAATAGCCTTGTCAAACTCCTGCTGGCTGAAATGGCATTTGGCAAGTCCGGTCCAGTAAGAGGGATTGTACGGATTCTTATCAATCAGCTTGTTGTAGAAACATATTGCCTTTGTGTTATACTCTCCGCTACGATAGCAATCGGCGATGGCTGCAAGGAATTCTTCGTTCTCCTTATATTCTTCCAGTCCGAGAGTGAGCCATGGCAATGCTTTCTCCGGATAGCCCATATCCATATAAAGATACGCTACATCAATGATCGTTTCCAGTGATTTTTCTTCTTCAATAGAGTTGAGCAGGGTTTCTGCTTCGTCCAACTTACCTTCGTTCAACAGGATTTCGGCTTTTAGCAGTTTGACTTCCGGATCGTAACCTTCTGCGATACTGTCAACCACGGTTATGGCCTTTTGAAGTTGCATCGTATCCAGATATAGATAAGCCTGCTCTACCAAGAGGTCTGTGTGCCCCGGATGAAGTTCAAGACCGTAGCTGATTACTTCTTGTGCTTCCTCAAAACGACGGTCTGTGGCATATTTGTCTGCGATATCTGCAAGTTGGTCACCGTCCAGATAAAGTTGCCTATTCTCTGCTTTTGCTGTTTCGTAACTTGCAATGAGTTCGTTCAATTCTTGTTCTTTATCCGTAGATGGATTTTTTCTAGCCATTTGATTAATTAAAAATGAGAATTAAAAATTAAAAACGAAATTGAGGGAGAAAGAAACGGACTGTACTTTTGTGTATGTGCAGTCCGCTTTTTATTTCCAACTTTTAATTTTTAATTTTGAATGTATCTTTCAACCCCACGGTGCGGTTGAATATAAGTTTGTCGGGAGCCGACTCTTTGTCTATATTGAAGTAGCCTATGCGCTGGAATTGCAGGTACGAGAGTGTAGGCAATGTTGCTACATACTTTTCCACATAGCAATTATTGAGTATTTGTAAAGAGTCAGGATTGATAATCTCTTTCATGGCCTCCAATGCTTCGCAGTTTTTAGCTTCACGGATGGCAGCCAGTTCGTCACGCGGGTTCTCTACTTTCCAAAGACGGTCATAGAGGCGTACTTCTGCAGATAGGCAGTGTGCACAACTCAACCAGTGCAAAGTACCTTTCACTTTACGGTTAGCATCGGGCATACCACTTTTTGTATGTGGATCATATTCGCAATATACTTCAGTAATATTACCGTTTTCATCCTTCTTACAGCCGGTACACTTTACGATATATGCATTTTTGAGACGTACTTCCTGTCCCGGAGTCATGCGGAAATATTTTTTCGGAGCATCTTCCATAAAGTCTTCACGTTCAATCCACAGTTCGCGGCTGAACTCGATTGTATGGCTTCCTGCTTCCGGATCTTCCGGATTGTTAATTGCATCCAGTTCTTCTACTTCTCCTTCGGGATAGTTGGTAATAATCAGTTTCACCGGATTCAATACCGCAGAAACACGGGTAGCACGGGCGTTGAGGTCTTCACGTACAGCACTTTCCAGCAAAGCAAATTCATTGAGAGCATCATAAGTAGTGTAGCCAATTTTGTCAACGAACTTACGGATAGACTCAGGTGAATAGCCACGACGACGGAAACCGCAGATAGTCGGCATGCGTGGATCATCCCAGCCATTTACCAGACCTTCTTTTACGAGTGTTAGCAGATTGCGTTTACTCATCAGCGTATAGCTGAGGTTCAGCTTATTGAATTCATACTGACGGGGACGATTGTCATTCAAGTCATTCCCTTCTTTCAACCAGTCGATAAAAAGATCGTATAACGGACGGTGTACGACGAATTCCAGTGTACAGAGTGAATGAGTCACTCCTTCAAAGAAGTCACTTTGTCCGTGCGCAAAGTCATACATCGGATAGGCTTTCCAGGTAGTACCTGTACGGTGATGCGGATGTTTCACTACACGGTAGATAATCGGGTCACGAAAATGCATGTTCGGATTTGCCATGTCTATTTTAGCACGGAGTACCATAGCACCTTCTTCTATTTCGCCACTGTTCATTTTTTCAAATAAGGCAAGATTCTCCTCAATGGGGCGGTTGCGATAGGGGCTTTCAGTTCCCGGTTGAGTCGGAGTTCCTTTTTGTGCGGCAATCTGTTCGGAAGTCTGTTCGTCAATGTAGGCTTTACCTTCTTTGATAAGACGCACGGCAAAATCCCAAAGTTGCTGGAAGTAATCCGAAGCATAATATACATTTCCCCACTCAAAGCCGAGCCATTTGATATCTTCTTCGATAGCTTCTACATACTCCACATCTTCTTTGGTTGGATTGGTGTCATCAAAACGAAGATTACATACACCGCCATGACGGGCCGCGAGGCCGAAATCGAGGCAAATAGCTTTGGCATGACCTATGTGAAGATAACCATTGGGTTCAGGCGGAAAACGCGTCTGTACCTTTCCTCCGTTTTTGCCCTCTTTTAAATCATTTTCTACAATTTGCTCAATAAAGTTGAGGCTTTTTTTTTCGCTTGTCACCTCTTCGTTTCTAATATCTGTCATAGCGTTTAATGAGTTACGAGTTATGAGCTACAAAAGTATGACATTTTTTTTGCATAACCTTATTTCACCGGAATATATCCACTCTTTTTTATAATATCCTGCCCTTCCTGAGAAAGAATGAAGTCAATAAGAGGTGTTACCGCTTCTTTGTTCTCTGCATTGTAATAGTAATAAAGAGGACGTACGATGGGATAAATTTTACGAGTTGCATTTTCTACATTGGGCTGGGCATAATGCTTGTTGTCATAAGACACTGACAACGTTTTGATACGTGGTGATACATAGGCCAACCCGACATAGCCGATAGCTCCCTTTGTCTGGCTCACCGATTGTATGATGGCACCGGTGGCAGGCATAGAGAGGCTACTGGACATGTAATTCTTATTTTTAAGTACACTTTCTTTAAAGAATTCGTAGGTTCCTGAAGAGGTTTCCCGGGAGTATACAACGATCTTACGGTCTTCGCCACCCACTTGTTTCCAGTTAGTGATTTTACCCCGGAAGATATCCTCCAACTGTTGACGGGTAAGTTGCTTCACCGGGTTTGTCGGGTGTACTACCACGGCAAGGGCATCGTATGCAACGATAACCTCCTCTATATTTTTTTGAGTAGCCTTGGCCTTCATCTTTTCACTAAACTTGATAGGGCGGGAAGCCATAGCAATGTCAGTGGTATTATCCATTAAGGCGGAGATGCCTACTCCGGTTCCACCACCTGTGACGGTGACACGGCTATCTGCGTTTCTATTCATAAAGCGTTCGGCAGTTTGCTGGGCAACCGGAAGAACCGTGTCACTACCTTTGATCCGTTGGGCTTGAATGCCTGTGGTTATAAGAATCAGACTCAGAAATAATATGCTTTTTGCATTCATAAATTCACTTATAATTGGTATTTCGCTCGCAAATTAAAAAAGAAGATATTACATTCTTGTTATAAAACCTACAATGTTTGCTCTTGTAACATAAATGTAACACTTTTGAAACATTTCCTTCAAGCGGAATTCACACCTCCTTAATATGATACTCTTTCCTTTGCATTCAGAAATCAAACAATAGGTATGAAGAAGATTTTCGAAAAGATTGTAGAGGGTATGCTTACTTGTAGTGGCTTTGTTACAAGTATAACCATCCTGCTTATCGTACTATTCCTGTTTACTGAAGCTTTTGGACTATTCAGCAGCAAAGTGATAGAAGAAGGATATGTATTAGCTTTAAATAAAGATAATAAGGTCAGCCAGCTAAGTCCGGCTCAGATAAAAGATGTTTTTGATGAAGAGATAACGAATTGGAAAGAACTCGGTGGGGAGAATCTCCCTATCCGGGTTTTTCGTTTAGAAGATATCACACAATACTATACGGAAGAAGAGTTGGGAGATGCTTATCAGTATGCCGGGGCACGTATTATGGAACTGATTGAGAAGACTCCGGGGATTGTTGCTTTCGTCCCGCAACAGTTTATTACAACACCGGATAAGGTACATTTTATCAAGGATAATACCATTTCCGTAAAAGATGTATTTGCCGGTGCCGAATGGTTCCCGACGGCTACTCCCGCTCCGTTGTTTGGCTTTCTGCCTCTTATTACCGGTACCCTTTGGGTAAGCCTTTTCGCCATACTTATCGCTTTGCCGTTCGGGCTTTCCGTATCTATCTATATGTCCGAAGTAGCCAATCCGAAAGTACGTGGCTGGCTGAAGCCTATCATCGAATTATTGAGTGGAATCCCGTCGGTAGTCTATGGCTTTTTCGGGTTGATAGTGATTGTACCACTTATACAAAAAGTATTCGATTTGCCGGTAGGAGAGAGCGGGCTGGCAGGAAGTATCGTATTGGCCATCATGGCACTGCCAACCATTATTACTGTGACGGAAGATGCAATGCGCAATTGTCCGCGTGCCATGCGTGAAGCCAGTTTAGCGTTGGGAGCCTCACAATGGCAGACTATATATAAGGTCGTTATTCCTTTTTCCATCTCCGGAATCACTTCAGGAGTTGTGCTTGGTATCGGTCGTGCTATTGGTGAAACGATGGCTGTACTCATGGTAACCGGAAATGCAGCGGTAATTCCTACTACAATCCTTGAACCGTTGCGTACCATCCCGGCCACTATTGCTGCCGAACTGGGCGAAGCACCTGCCGGTGGGCCTCATTATCAGGCGCTGTTCCTGTTAGGTGTAGTATTGTTTTTTATCACATTAATTATAAACTTTAGCGTAGAGTACATCTCGTCTAAAGGCGTAAAACGAAGCAAATAAAATGGAAATAGTAAGTAATAATAAGGCAAAACGTCGTTCACAAGGCATTGCTTTCGGAATCTTCCGGGCGTTAAGCTTGTGTATCGTACTGATCTTGTTTGCCATATTGGGGTTTATTATATATAAAGGTATAGGAGCTATAAATTGGAATTTTATTACTTCTGCGCCTACCGATGGTATGACGGGAGGAGGCATCTGGCCCGCTATTGTAGGTACGTTCTACCTGATGATAGGAAGTGCACTTTTTGCCTTTCCGGTAGGAGTGATGAGCGGTATCTATATGAATGAGTATGCTCCCAAAGGAAAGCTGGTTCGCTTTATTCGAGTGATGACCAATAATCTGAGTGGTATTCCATCCATTGTTTTCGGATTGTTCGGTATGGCTCTGTTTGTCAATTATCTTGGGTTCGGTGACAGCATTTTGGCCGGTTCGCTAACGTTGGGGTTGCTTTGTGTTCCTTTGGTGATTCGTACCACAGAAGAGGCGTTGAAGGCGATTCCTGACAGCTTGCGTGAGGGTAGCAGAGCGTTGGGAGCAACCAAGTTGCAAACGATCTGGCATGTCATTTTACCAATGGGTATGCCCAATATCATTACCGGACTGATCCTTGCCTTAGGACGTGTTTCCGGTGAGACGGCTCCCATCCTTTTCACGTGTGCAGCCTATTTCCTGCCGCAGTTGCCTACCAGTATTTTTGATCAGTGTATGGCATTACCTTATCACCTTTATGTGATTTCTACCAGTGGTACGAATATGGAAGCTCAATTGCCGTTGGCTTATGGCACTGCATTGGTGTTGATTCTGATTATTCTGTTGGTAAACTTGTTGGCGAATGCCTTGAGAAAGTATTTTGAGAAAAAAGTAAAAACAAACTAAGTAAGATTTACGATTAGACAATTTACGATTTACGATTGATGTTGCAATTCGTTTCAAGTTGCATCGCATATTGAATCAAGTTGCATCGCATTTTGTAAAATCATAAATAGAAGTAATTTCAATCGTAAATTGTAAATCGTCAAATCGTAAATAAAGAATATGGAAACAATGGTAAGTGCTCGTGATGTGAATTTCTGGTATGGTAACTTTCATGCATTGAAGGGTATCGGTATGGAGATCGAAGAAAAAACGGTAGTAGCGTTTATTGGTCCTTCAGGCTGTGGTAAGTCTACCTTTCTTCGTTTATTTAACCGTATGAACGATTTGATTCCTGACACTCGCCTGACAGGAGAGATTCGAATCGATGGTGAGAATATTTATGATAAAGGCGTACAGGTCGATGAACTCCGTAAAAATGTAGGAATGGTTTTCCAGCGTCCCAATCCGTTTCCTAAAAGCATTTTTGAAAATGTGGCGTATGGTTTACGGGTGAATGGAGTTAAAGACAATGCTTTTATTCGCCAGCGTGTCGAAGAGACATTGAAAGGAGCAGCACTTTGGGACGAAGTCAAAGACAAGCTCAAAGAGTCTGCTTATGCTCTTTCGGGCGGGCAGCAACAGCGTCTTTGCATCGCACGCGCTATGGCCGTATCTCCTTCTGTATTGCTGATGGATGAACCTGCTTCCGCCCTCGATCCTATTTCTACGGCAAAGGTAGAAGAATTGATTCATGAGTTGAAGAAGCAATATACGATTGTCATAGTAACACACAATATGCAGCAGGCTGCTCGCGTTAGTGATAAAACGGCCTTCTTCTATCTGGGAGAGATGGTAGAATATGACAATACAAAGAAAATCTTTACGAATCCGGAGAAAGAAGCAACGCAGAACTACATAACCGGAAGATTCGGATAAAAAAATAATTATTCAATGTGCCAATAGAATAATGTGCCAATGTGTCAATATGCCAATGTGCCAATTGCCATGCGGCATGTTGTTGTATTACGGTTAATTGGCATATTGGCACATTTTTCAAATTAGCACATTATTAAATTATTATATTATGGTGAAGTTTATAGAATCGGAGCTCATCCTGCTGCACAAAGAAGTTGATGAGATGTGGACATTAGTTTATAACCAGTTGGATAGAGCTGGAGAGGCCGTATTGACACTTGATAAAGAACTTGCCCGGCAAGTGATTGTTCGTGAACGGAGAGTGAATGCTTCCGAACTGAAAATAGACAGTGATGTGGAGGATGTGATTGCTTTGTATAATCCTGTGGCTATCGATTTGCGTTTTGTGCTTGCCATGCTTAAGATTAATACCAATCTGGAACGTCTGGGTGACTTTGCCGAAGGGATTGCCCGTTTTGTGCTGAAGTGTGAGGAGCCTGTTTTGGATGCCGAATTGTTGAAACGTCTTCGTCTGGAAGAGATGTTGGGAGAAGTGCTCTCTATGCTTGAATTGGCAAAACGTGCTTTGAATGAAGAGAGTATTGAACTGGCTACCGCCGTTTTTTCCAAAGACAACCTGCTAGATGAAATCAATGCTGAAGCCACTACGGTTCTTGCCGGTTATATAAAAGAACATCCCGAAAGTGTACTTTCCTGCCTGAACCTCGTAAGTGTGTTCCGTAAATTAGAGCGTTCCGGAGATCATATCACTAATATTGCCGAAGAGATAGTGTTCTTTATTGATGCGAAAGTGTTAAAACATAGCGGAAAAACGGATGAACACTATCCGGAAAAGTCATAATATGCAACTTTTTATACAAAAATTAGTAGTACTTAAAAAAAAGTTCTATATTTGTCTGCTGTAACGGGTAGGTAGTGAGGTTACTATCTTGAAATGATAATAAATCCAAAGAAATTTCAAAAAGATGTTATAAGACATGTTTTAATATTTGGTTCATAACGAGAAAAGCGCCTATATTTGCACCGTTATCCTGAAAACAATCTTTTTACCTTAAAAAAAAACTAATACCTATTGAAAACTGAGAAATGGAGCTTTGTGAAAAGCCCCATTTTTTTATACTTATATCCTATTAACAATTAACACAGATTATTTGTTTCCTCTACTCTAATCAGTTTCAATTTTGTATCTTTGACCCCATGATCGGAGAGGGTATCTCCAACCGTAAATCGTAAATAGTTAAATCATAAATAGTAAATATCTTTATGTTTTCCGGAATAGTAGAAGAATATGCTACTCTCGTAGCACTGGTAAAAGACCAGGAAAATATACACTTTACTTTTAAGTGTTCGTTTGTAAATGAGTTGAAAATAGACCAGAGTATTGCACACAACGGTGTATGTCTGACAGTTGTTAGCATGACCGATGATACCTATACTGTGACTGCCATGAAGGAGACGCTTGACCGCTCCAACCTTGGCTTGCTTAAAATAGGGGATAAAGTGAATGTGGAACGTAGCATGATGATGAACGGACGTCTGGACGGACATATCGTGCAAGGACACGTTGATCAGACTGCTACTTGTGTGGATATCAAAGATGCAGACGGAAGCTGGTATTTCACATTCAAATATGCATTTGATACAGAGATGGCAAAGCGTGGATATATCACTGTAGACAAAGGTTCGGTAACGGTGAACGGCGTCAGCCTCACTGTATGTAACCCTACGGATGATACCTTCCAGGTAGCCATTATACCTTATACTTATGAACATACCAACTTCCATACTTTTGTGATCGGTAGTGTGGTAAACATTGAATTCGATATCATCGGCAAGTATATCAGCCGTATGATTCAGTATAAGTTTTAAAGTTATAGAGTTATAACTCTAAAATTCTATAACCCTTTTTATGGATTTTCTGCAATTAGTTATGTCACGGCAAAGTGACCGTGCTTATGATAAGGAACACTCTGTTGAACCGGAAAAGCTGGAACGGATACTGGAAGTTGCTCGTTTGGCACCTTCAGCTTGCAATGCACAGCCGTGGAAGTTTGTGGTGGTTACGGACAGAGAACTTTCCCGCAAAGTAGGGAAGGCTGCTGCCGGACTTGGCATGAATAAGTTTGCGAAGGATGCACCTGTACATATCCTGGTAGTGGAGGAATCTGCCAATATTACTTCTCTTTTGGGAGGTAAAGTGAAAGACAAGCATTTCCCCCTGATTGATGTAGGCATTGCAGCTGCCCATATTGTTCTTGCTGCCGAAAGTGAAGGCTTGGGTTCGTGTATCCTTGGTTGGTTCGATGAAAAAGAAATTAAACAACTGACGGGTATTCCTGCTTCTAAACGACTGTTGCTGGATATTATTGTCGGCTATCCATTGAAAGAGAAGAGGAAGAAAATTCGTAAGGTGAAAGAAAAAGTGATATCTTACAATGGCTATAAGTGAAATAGCAGAGTCCTTCATTTCCCGCATACAAACTTAGTATTTTAACGGTGACTTAAAATGCATATTAATAGTGTGTTAAGTACGTACTTTGGTATCCCAAAAGTACGTACTTTTTTATTGCTTGATTTCCAGGTTTTTAAACCTGTTTTTTACTGTGAAGTCCTGAGTATTTTTAGGATATATTTTCCCGGTGCCTCAATCCTGCCCCAGTTTGTTTTTGCCAGTACTCTCCATATTTCCGTCCCCTTCCTGCCATAGTCCGACAATCTCAGTATCGCCTTAATCTCGGCTTTGTCCTTCACATTGTGCAGCCTCAGGCTCTCCAGTAGCCCGCTGTAATTGTGTGTTTTCTCATTGAGTGCGTATTCGGGTGGGGGAGGAAGCAAAGAAATATCTTCCTCTTCTTCCTTCTCCCCGGTGGGGGG
>NZ_CATJGZ010000036.1:0-9281 GCF_949740115.1 Bacteroides sp. 41_26 | reverse complement strand
CGCTTTTGAAACGGAAGTGTACGGGCGCTTAGCTCAGCTGGTTCAGAGCATCTGGTTTACACCCAGAGGGTCGGGGGTTCGAATCCCTCAGCGCCCACGATAGATAAGTAAAATGCTTCGTGAAGTCTTTCGCGAAGCATTTTTTGTTTTCTTACCTCTTTTATATAAACTTTCTACCCCCTTTATGCATTATAAATCAGGAAAAAGAGTTAATTTTGCAACCTGATAATTATCCGAACGACATATGAAACTTGATTTATTAACGGCCATTTCTCCTATTGACGGCCGATACAGAGGCAAAGCCGAAGCTTTGGCAGCCTATTTTTCTGAATTTGCACTGATAAAATACCGCGTGCAGGTAGAGGTGGAATACTTCATTACTCTATGCGAACTACCATTACCACAACTTAAAGGAATCGACAAAAGTGTATTTGAAGCCTTACGTGCTATCTATCGTAACTTCTCTGAAGCAGATGCTCAGCGTATCAAAGATATAGAGAGTGTTACTAATCACGATGTGAAAGCAGTAGAATATTTTTTGAAAGAAGAATTTGATAAATTGGGCGGATTGGATGACTACAAGGAGTTTATTCACTTCGGCCTGACTTCACAAGATATTAATAATACCTCTATCCCTCTTTCTATTAAGGAAGCATTGGAGCAGGTGTATTACCCGCAGATTGAAGAACTGATAGCTCAGTTGAAAACGTATGCTACAGAATGGGAAGCTATTCCGATGCTTGCCAAGACACATGGACAACCTGCATCTCCAACTCGTTTGGGTAAAGAGGTGATGGTGTTTGTGTATCGTCTGGAACGCCAGTTGGCAACATTGAAAGCGTCTCCTGTAACTGCAAAATTTGGTGGAGCAACCGGTAATTATAACGCGCATCGTGCAGCTTATCCGGAATATGACTGGAAGGCGTTCGGTAATCGTTTTGTAGCGGAAAAACTGGGATTGGAGCGTGAAGAGTATACTACACAGATTTCGAATTATGATAATTTGTCGGCTATCTTTGACGCAATGAAGCGTATCAATACGATAATGATTGATATGAACCGCGACTTCTGGCAGTATATTTCTATGGAGTACTTTAAGCAGAAAATAAAAGCAGGTGAAGTAGGTTCAAGTGCGATGCCGCATAAAGTGAATCCAATAGATTTTGAAAATGCTGAAGGTAACCTTGGGATAGCAAATGCTATTCTTGAGCATCTGGCAGTGAAATTGCCGGTATCCCGTTTGCAGCGTGACCTGACAGATTCTACTGTGTTGCGTAATGTAGGTGTGCCGTTCGGACATATTATAATCGCTATTCAAAGCTCTCTGAAGGGATTACGTAAATTGTTACTGAACGAGCCGGCTATTTACCGCGATCTGGATAATTGCTGGAGTGTGGTTGCTGAGGCTATCCAGACGATATTGCGCCGTGAAGCTTATCCGCACCCGTATGAGGCACTGAAAGCGCTGACAAGAACTAACCAGGCGATAACAGAAAGCTCTATTAAAGAGTTTATCGAAGGACTGAATGTTAGTGAAGATATAAAGAAAGAATTAAGAGTGATAACTCCGCATACATATACGGGACTCTAAAAAAAAACTCTGAAATACCGGCCGTGAGGCCTATGTTTAATTTTTATTCGAATAAAGTAATGAGTACAGAAAACGAAGAATGGCGTGACAGCTCTAATGAAGAGAACACTGGCGCCAGCCGTGATGGTAACAGATCTTACAACAGAGAAGGTGGATATAATCGCCCCTCTTACAACAATCGTGAAGGTGGCGATCGTCCGTATCGTCCAAGATTCAATTCTAATGGTGAAGGCAGCGACCGCCCGCAACGTTCTTATGGTGACCGTCCGCAACGTCCTTCTTATAATCGTGAAGGCGGTGATCGCCCGTATCGTCCGCGTTTTAACAATAACAACGAAGGTGGTGACCGTCCGCAGCGTTCCTATGGTGATCGTCCTGCTTATGGTGACCGTCCGCAACGTCCTTCATATAATAACAATCGCGAAGGTGGTGATCGTCCGTATCGTCCACGTTTCAATAATGGTGAAGGTGGCGACCGTCCACAGCGCTCCTATGGTGACCGTCCTGCTTATGGCGACCGTCCGCAGCGTCCTTCTTATAATCGTGAAGGTGGTGATCGTCCGTATCGTCCGCGTTTCAATAATGGTGAAGGTGGCGATCGTCCGCAACGTTCTTATGGTGACCGCCCGCAACGTCCTTCTTACAATCGTGAAGGCGGTGATCGTCCGTATCGTCCACGCTTTAATAATGGAGGCGAAGGTCGTCCGCAAGGATTTGCCCGTCCGCAGCGCCGTACAGGCGATTATGATCCCAACGCGAAATATAGTAAGAAAAAACAGATAGAGTACAAGGAACAGTTTGTTGATCCGAATGAACCGATTCGTTTGAATAAGTTCTTGGCTAATGCTGGTGTTTGTTCGCGTCGTGAAGCTGATGAATTTATCACAGCCGGCGTTGTTTCGGTGAATGGTGAAGTGGTAACGGAATTGGGTACTAAGATCAAACGCGCTGATGTTGTGAAGTTCCATGATGAAACGGTAAGCATTGAACGTAAGGTGTATGTTCTGCTGAATAAGCCGAAAGATTGTGTGACTACTTCTGATGATCCTCAGGCGCGTCTTACTGTAATGGACCTTGTAAAAGGAGCTTGTAGTGAACGTATCTATCCGGTGGGACGTCTGGACCGCAATACCACAGGTGTATTGTTGTTGACGAATGATGGCGATCTGGCTTCTAAGCTGACGCATCCTAAGTTCCTGAAGAAGAAAATCTACCATGTTTATCTGGATAAGAATCTGACAAAAGCTGATATGGATCAGATTGCTGCCGGTGTTGAATTGGAAGATGGTGAAATCCATGCAGACGCAATCAGTTATGCCGACGATATTAAACGTGACCAGGTGGGGATTGAAATCCATTCAGGAAAGAACCGTATTGTTCGTCGTATTTTTGAATCACTGGGTTATAAAGTGGTAAAACTGGATCGTGTATTCTTTGCCGGTCTTACTAAGAAAGGTCTGCGTCGTGGTGAATGGCGTTATTTGACTGAGCAGGAAGTGAATTTCCTGCGCATGGGATCTTTTGAATAAAAAAAAGTAGTTAAGTAACTAAGCAGTTAAGTAGTAAGTAAAGGATAGATCTATTTGTGGACATTTCGATTCCTACTTGCTACTTAACTACTCACTACTTAACTACTATTATATAATAATGTATATACAATAGTTATGGAAAAGATTAGTAGAACAAAAATTGTCGACCTGATGAAGCGCGAAGACTTTGGCGCTATGGTCAATGTGAAAGGATGGGTTCGTACCCGTAGAGGTAGCAAACAAGTAAACTTTATCGCACTGAATGACGGTTCTACAATAAATAATGTACAGGTAGTAGTTGACCTGGCTAACTTTGATGAAGAAATGCTGAAGCTGATCACTACAGGCGCTTGTGTAAGTGTAAATGGTGTGATGGTTGAGTCGGTAGGCTCGGGGCAGAAAGTGGAGGTGCAGGCTCGTGAAATAGAGGTGCTGGGTACTTGTGATAATACATATCCGTTGCAGAAGAAGGGACATTCAATGGAGTTCCTTCGTGAAATAGCACATTTGCGCCCCCGTACTAACACGTTTGGTGCAGTGTTCCGCATTCGTCATAACATGGCGATAGCTATTCATCAGTTTTTCCATGAGAGAGGATTTTTTTATTTCCATACGCCGATTATTACGGCTTCGGATTGTGAAGGAGCAGGTCAAATGTTTCAGGTTACTACCAAGAACTTGTATGATCTGAAGAAAGATGAGACCGGTTCTATCATTTATGATGACGATTTCTTTGGAAAACAAGCGAGCCTGACTGTCTCGGGACAGTTGGAAGGCGAGTTGGCTGCAACTGCTTTGGGGGCTATTTATACATTTGGACCGACATTCCGTGCAGAAAACTCGAATACGCCTCGTCATCTCGCTGAGTTCTGGATGATTGAACCGGAAGTAGCGTTCAATGATATCACGGATAACATGGATCTGGCCGAAGAGTTTATAAAATACTGCGTGCAATGGGCTTTGGACAATTGTGCCGATGATGTGAAGTTCTTGAACGACATGTTTGATAAAGGCTTGATAGAGCGTTTGCAAGGCGTGTTGAAAGAGGATTTTGTACGTTTGCCTTATACGGATGGTATTAAAATTCTGGAAGATGCTGTAGCTAAAGGGCATAAGTTTGAATTCCCTGTTTATTGGGGAGTTGATTTGGCTTCTGAACACGAGCGTTATTTGGTGGAAGAACATTTCAAACGTCCCGTAATTCTGACTGATTATCCGAAGGAAATCAAAGCTTTCTATATGAAGCAGAATGAAGATGGAAAGACGGTACGTGCTATGGATGTGTTGTTCCCGAAGATTGGTGAAATTATCGGAGGGTCAGAACGTGAGTCTGATTATGATAAGTTGGTTACCCGTATTGAAGAACTTCATATTCCGATGAAAGATATGTGGTGGTATCTGGATACGCGTAAATTTGGTACTTGTCCTCATTCTGGTTTCGGACTTGGCTTTGAGCGCCTGTTGCTTTTTGTGACGGGTATGGCTAATATACGTGACGTTATTCCGTTCCCGCGTACACCGCGTAACGCTGAATTCTAATAAATCTTTTTAGATTCTCAATAAAAAGGCTTGTATCTTTTTAAGATGCAAGCCTTTTTTATTGCTTTACATTTGTTTGATTCTCAAAAGATTTTTTTATATTTGTAAGCGACAGGCCTTGAAAGTATTAACTAAAAATAATACGGCGATGAAAAAACTCTATTTCTTTACCATATTGACGGCGATGCTGTTGATGGTAACAGGTGTTATGGCTCAGAAAAAAGCGAGGTTTCAACCTGCTAATTTGAAAGGAATCTGGCAACTGTGTCATTATGTGTCAGAGCTTCCGGATGTTCCGGGGGCGTTAAAGCCCAGTAATACATTCAAGGTTTTAAGTGATGACGGACGGATTGTGAATTTTACCATAATTCCCGGACAGGATGCTATCATTACCGGATATGGTACTTATAAGCAAGTGACGGGTCATTCTTATAAAGAAAGTATAGAGAAGAATATTCATCTTCCTATGCTTGATAATAAGGATAATATTCTTGAATTTGAGATAGAAGATAATGATCTGCTCCATTTAAAGTATTTTATAGCAAAAGACCTGAACGGTAATGAGCTGAATTCCTGGTTTCATGAAACATGGAAGAGGGTGGAGATGCCGGCTGTATTTCCGGAAGAAATCGTAAGGTAAGAGAATGAATGGATGATATAGAAAGAAGAAAAGGGATCTGAGTTTTTGATTTTGGTGAGAATTTGTACAAAATCTAAATATCTTAGGATAAAAATAATATTCAAGTATCCGATTACTACTTACTTTTGCCGTTGCGCTATTATAGCAGGCGGCAAAACTGAATACATCTATTATTTTTATATATGAAACATCATTTCTTTTCTTTGTTAACGGCTTTGTTCTTTTCGGGAAGCCTTTTAGGGCAGGATCAAAGTTCTTATATTCACTACTTGACTTCAAAAGATCATCCGGTGACTATCCGTTTGTCAGACGCTATGTTGATGCATGAAATGCGGGAAACTCCCTCTCCACTGAATAATGCGGTGGTTGGTGAGCGGGCTGTTTCTTTGATGTGGCCTTTAGCTGGAGATAATCAGATACATGGGAGTGGACTCGATGGTATGGAGACAACTAAAGTAAGTAAACCATCTCAAATGTACCGGGTTCGTCTTTCACAAGACCGTAATTTTAAAAGTAATGTAATAGAAGCGGTTTGTTCATGGCCTTTTTATAATCCCGAATTTCCTCTTGCAGATGGTATCTGGTATTGGCAATACGGATATGTAGAAGGAGGAAAGACTTCCTGGTCGGAGGTTTTGAAATTCACACAAGAACCGAATCTGGATCGTTTTTCTCCTCCCTCATTCAAAACGTTTATAAGTAAACTGCCATCGGAGCATCCACGTGTATTGATTGCTTCGGACGAGTGGGATACCTTTATTTCTCAAAGTCAGGATGCGCCTGAACGCGCCTGGTATATTGCACGTGCAGAAAAGACATTGAAAGTTCCGATGAAACATATTGATGACACGGATACAAGTAAAATGGCTGGTTTGGATAATGAGGTAAAACGTAATGCGCTTCTTACCCGGGAAAGCCGGCGTATTGTGGATAGGGAAGAGGTTAATGCTGAGGTATTTGTGCGTGCCTATCTGTTGACTAAGGACGATCGTTATTATGAAGAAGCAATGAAGCGCATCCTCGAAATGATAAAGTGGGAGGAGAGTCCGAATTTTGTAGGTGATTTTAATGAATCGGCATTACTTTCTCTTTGTTCTATGGCTTATGATGCTTTTTATGATAAGTTGGATGCCTTGCAAAGAAGATTATTATTGAAAGAGGTGCAAAAGAATGGAACAAAGTTTTTTAATCGCTTCAATAATCATCTGGAGAATCATATTGCCGATAATCATGTCTGGCAAATGGCTTTTCGTATCTTTACGATGGCGACTTTCAGTGTGTATGGTGATCTGCCGGAAGCCGAAGTGTGGGCTGATTATTGCTATAATTTGTGGGTGGCTCGTTTCCCTGGATTAAACCAGGATGGTGCATGGCATAACGGTGATTCTTATTTTCATGTTAATATTCGTACACTAATAGAAGTACCTTATTTTTATAGCCGTATTAGCGGGTATGATTTTTTCTCTGATCCATGGTATGAGGGTTCGGCTATGTACGTCATCTATCAACAGCCGCCTTTCTCGAAATCAGCGGGTAATGGAAGTTCTCATCAAAATGTGTTGCAGCCCAGTGGAGTTCGTGTGGGATATGCCGATGCGCTGGCCCGGTTAATAAACAATACTTATAGTGCCGATTATGTACGGTGTATTTTGCAAAAGGAACCGGAGTTGTTGCGTAAAGCCTTTATGGCTAAGACGGGAGATCTTTCCTGGTTTCGTCTTCAGAATCATACCCCTTTGCCGGAAGGTAAGAAAATGAAAGATCTTCCTCTTGCTTATGTGTTTCCACAAACGGGGGTGGTGACACTGATGTCTGATTGGGAGAATTTCAGTCGGAATGCGATGCTTACTTTTCGTAGTAGCCCGTATGGATCGACTTCGCATGCTATTGCCAATCAAAATGCTTTCAATACATTCTTCGGCGGGAAACCTCTCTTTTACAGTAGTGGACATCACATAAGTTTCACGGATGAACATAGTGTATATTGCCATAGAAGCACACGAGCACACAATAGTATTCTTGTCAACGGTATGGGACAGAGAATAGGTACCGAAGGATATGGATGGATTCCAAGATATTATACAGGTAAACGAATATCTTATTTTGTAGGAGATGCTTCCAATGCTTATGGTGAGGTGGTTTCTCCTCTTTGGTTGGCTCGCGGACGGGACTCTGGTCTTGAGTATTCACCTGCTAATGGCTGGGATAAGAATCGGTTGAAGACTTTTCGGCGGCATGTTGTTGAATTGGGAAATGCGGGACTTGTTTTTATTTATGATGAATTGGAGGCCGATACAGCTGTCACCTGGAGTTATCTTTTGCACACAATAGAACATCCGATGATTATAAAAAATGATAAGGGTATGACGCACATTACTGCAACGAATGCAGGAGGGGTGTCGGATGCTTATCTTTTTGCAAATGATAAACTGGAGATGAAGCAGACAGATCAGTTTTTCTATCCGGCTGTCAATTGGCTACGTGCAGATGACAAAGGATATTTTGCTCCATACAAAAATCACTGGCATTTTACAGCGATATCTCCGTATAGTCCGGTATACCGCTTTGCTACTGTTGTGAGTACACATGAACAGGGGAGCGTCGGCGTTGTTCCTGAAAAGATATCGGAAGATACCTTAAAAGTCGGTGAATGGATAATAAAAATGAATATATCTCCCAAAGGGAAAGCTACTTTTACAATAGAGAATAAAGCAGAAAACATTATTCTGGAATATGATGGAAGTACAAAGATAACAGAAGAGGAGAGAACTGTGACTTTGAAAGACCAGGTTCCGGAACTGGAAATTTAAATATACTGATACAGTATCCTTTTTCAACTACCCTCTTGCGTAATTCTGCAAGGTTCTGTTTGTCAGAGTGGCAGGGCGACGTAAGGGGGAGTCTATGTAAAAAGTACTTCAGATATAGGGAATATAGAACGGAGTGGTCTGAATGGGGGATATATAGAGAGTTACTTTTACTGGTAACTGT
This sequence comes from Bacteroides sp. 41_26, assembly GCF_949740115.1. Lineage (NCBI taxonomy): Bacteria > Pseudomonadati > Bacteroidota > Bacteroidia > Bacteroidales > Bacteroidaceae > Bacteroides > Bacteroides sp. 41_26. The sequence goes on along the minus strand of NZ_CATJGZ010000036.1, from coordinate 991 downwards.
TTCTTTATGTAAATATTGTTGATTTGGTGTTTGCGTTTTGCTTATAATATAAAATAGATATAAACAATTTGCCGGGAAACAGGATAGGACCTAGTATGGTCCTTATGATTTTATGAATATTCCGGATTTGTCTTATGTTTTTCTTACCCTTGTCTTTCAATCTGATAAATCCAAAAAAAGATAGAAATACTTTGCCAATTCAAAGAAAAGCCGTACTTTTGCAAGCCGATTATTATCACAAAAGGATAAGAGATTAATTCATAGCAAGTTAATCTTCCTTTGTCCGGGGAAGATTAATAAGTGGTGAGCAAATTTTTAGTAGTAACATTTAAAAAACAAATTAAGAGTGGATACTTTAAGTTACAAGACCATTTCTGCAAACAAGGCAACTGTAACCAAAGAATGGGTTATTGTTGATGCTACAGACCAAACTTTAGGTCGTCTGGGCGCAAAAGTTGCGAAACTGTTGAGAGGAAAGTATAAACCAAACTTTACTCCTCATGTAGACTGCGGTGATAACGTTATTATCATTAATGCAGACAAAGTTAAATTAACTGGTAACAAATGGAATGACAGAGTTTATTTGTCATATACAGGTTATCCTGGTGGTCAGAGAGAAATGACTCCTGCCCGTTTGATCGCTAAACCTAACGGCGAAGACAGATTACTGAGAAAGGTAGTAAAGGGTATGCTTCCTAAAAATAGACTGGGAGCTAAATTGCTGAGCAATATGTATGTATACGCTGGTGGCGAACACAAACACGATGCACAGAACCCGAAATCAATTGATATAAACTTACTTAAATAAGATATAATGGAAGTAGTAAATGCATTAGGCAGACGTAAACGTGCTATTGCACGCGTATTCGTAAGCGAAGGTACAGGAAAGATTACTATTAACAAGAGAGACCTTGCAGAGTACTTTCCATCAACTATTCTTCAGTATGTAGTAAAACAACCGTTGAACAAGTTAGGTGTTGCTGAGAAGTAT
>NZ_CATJGZ010000035.1:0-49136 GCF_949740115.1 Bacteroides sp. 41_26 | reverse complement strand
GCATGAATCTCAAAAGGCTGAAAGCAGGATGGGATGAAAAATACCTGTCAACACTTTTACAGGACAGCGCATTTTAATGCGTCGGCCCTGCACCGAGGCACCATACATTACTCTACGAGTTGCGGCTTTATCGATATCGGAGAAAGAGATAGATGGTAATAACAGGCGCCATTTAGCACAAAACTGAACGGCTTTGAGTGTATTTCACCACAGTAGCACAGAGTACTATTTATCTGATAAAACGCGAATTAACACAGAACGCAGATTAAAAGACTGTAGTTCTTTATCATACATTTGTTTCCCTTTGCGAAAATCTGCATTAATCTGCGTTTCAATAAAGATTTAAACTCTGTGGAACTCTGTGGTGAGTTTTGCTCATGTCTATTCAAAATGGCCAACGACTGGTTTGCATTAACAATTAACACCCCAGTCAAGCTTTTCTTTCTTTTTTTAGAAATTTTCGACTGAAAAACTTGCTTCAATTCGTCAAATGATGTAACTTTCCAAACGATTAATGCTGTAGATAGGAGGTACTTATGAAAAAACTGTGGATTATTTGTTTAATGAGTATTGTGGGACTGCCTCTGGTTGCACAGAACATTGTTTATTCCAACCTGAAAGATTTACTGGCTCATGATGGCGATACGGTGACGGCATTGAAAATAGAAAAGCGAACTAAAAATAATATTTCATTGTCCGGAGGGGCTGATTACAAGATCAGTGCCGATGATAACAAATCATTGTGCAAATATCTGAAAAACCGTTGTTTTGCCGTACAGGAAGATACATCTCTTTATATTAACTGCAAGAAGCTACGCTATAAACGCCTCCGTTTTGGTGGGTGGTATGCTCCTGCTATGTGCGTAAATGAGAATATCTTTTTTAGTGCCATACCTATTGGAGTAGTTGCGGCAAGTTCTTCGGTTACAATGGATGTTACGTTGGGAGGGGTGGTTGGTGATGCCATAGCCGCTTCCAGCCTGGTTTCGAAACGTGTATATTATGAGATTGATGCTATTACCGGTAAAATTGACTTCGTGGGAAAAGACCGGATGTGTGCTTTATTGGATTCCTATCCGGAATGGAAGGAAGCTTATCTCCATGAAAATAGCGAGTCTGCCGAAACTACCGGGAAGTATCTTAGATTACTTAAAACTGTAAAGGAATAATCTTTTTGATAATAAATGTCTTGAAATCTTTGTGATTTCCTTCCTTTTTCCTATATTGCGGAGAGTTATCAAGCTGTAAAAGATGACAGTTTGTAATCCTTAATCCTTATTATTATGAAAATGACTCTCTGCAACACTTTGCCTGTTTATCCAAATTTTGTAGAAGGTATACGGCGGGCACCGGATCGTGGTTATACGCTTACCCCGGCGCAGACAGCTACTGCTTTGAAGAATGCTTTGCGCTACATTCCTACAGAATTACATGAACAACTGGCTCCTGAATTTATGGAGGAGCTTCGTACACATGGAAGAATTTACGGTTATCGTTTCCGTCCCGAAGGCGACTTAAAAGCCAGGCCTATTGATGAATACCGGGGCAAATGCATTGAAGGTAAAGCTTTCCAGGTAATGATTGATAATAATCTTTGTTTTGATATTGCCCTCTATCCTTATGAACTTGTTACTTATGGTGAGACCGGACAAGTGTGTCAAAACTGGATGCAATACCGCCTTATTAAGCAGTATCTTGAAGAATTGACTCAAGATCAAACGCTTGTAGTAGAATCCGGGCATCCACTGGGGCTTTTCCGTTCACGGCCTGATGCTCCCCGGGTAATAATTACTAATGCGATGATGGTGGGGCAGTTCGATAATCAGCATGACTGGCATGTGGCTATGCAAATGGGAGTGGCCAATTATGGTCAGATGACTGCCGGTGGCTGGATGTATATCGGACCACAAGGGATTGTACATGGTACCTTTAACACTTTGCTGAATGCCGGTCGTATGAAACTTGGTATTCCCCAGGATAAAGATTTGCGGGGACATTTGTTTGTCTCTTCCGGTTTAGGAGGTATGAGTGGCGCCCAGCCCAAAGCGGCAGAGATTGCTGGTGCAGCTTGTATCGTGGCCGAGGTAGATGCTTCCCGTATTGAAACCCGGTATGAACAAGGGTGGGTAGGACATGTGACAAATAATATGGGTGAGGCTTACCGCATGGTACAGGAAGCAATGCGGCATGGTGAACCTTGTTCTGTGGCCTATCATGGTAATGTAGTCGACCTTTTGGAATATGCCGAAAGAGAAAATATACCTATTGAACTACTTTCTGATCAGACTTCTTGTCATGCTGTTTATGATGGTGGTTATTGTCCTGCCGGACTAACATTCGAGGAGCGAACCCGTCTCTTGCATGAATCTCCCGAAGAGTTCCGTTCTCTGGTAGATATTTCGCTTCGTCGCCATTTTGAAGTGATAAGGAAGTTGGTAGCCCGTGGCACCTACTTTTTTGATTATGGAAACTCCTTCATGAAAGCTATTTATGATGCAGGAGTTCGGGAGATTTCGCGTAATGGGGTGGATGAGAAAGACGGCTTTATCTGGCCCAGTTATGTAGAAGATATTATGGGACCGGAGTTATTCGATTATGGTTATGGCCCCTTCCGTTGGGTGTGCCTGAGTGGTAAACATGAAGACTTGATAAAGACCGATCATGCTGCAATGGAATGTATCGATGTGAATCGTCGCAGTCAGGACCTGGATAATTATAACTGGATACGTGATGCCGAAAAGAATCGTTTGGTAGTGGGTACACAGGCACGTATCCTGTATCAGGATGCGCTGGGGAGAATGAAGATAGCGCTCCGTTTCAATGAAATGGTACGTTGTGGTGAAGTAGGGCCTATCATGTTGGGGCGTGATCATCATGATGTCAGCGGAACCGATTCACCTTTCCGTGAAACCTCCAATATAAAAGATGGTAGTAATGTAATGGCAGATATGGCTGTACAGTGTTTTGCAGGTAATTGTGCACGGGGTATGAGCCTTGTAGCGTTGCATAATGGAGGAGGTGTAGGCATTGGAAAAGCAATAAACGGAGGCTTTGGTATGGTATGCGATGGTAGTGAGCGGGTGGATGAAATATTACGTTCGGCAATGCTTTGGGATGTGATGGGCGGTGTGGCTCGTCGTTCATGGGCACGTAATGAGCATGCTATGGAAACAAGTGAAGTTTTCAACAAAACGCATGGGGAAAACTATCATATTACGATGCCTTATGTTGCAGATGAAGAACTAATTAATAAATTAATAACCGAACTATGAGCTGGAATAAAATTATTGAGTGCGTCCCAAACTTTAGCGAGGGCCGTGATTTGGAGAAAATAGAAAAAATAATATCCCCTTTCCGTGCACGTGCCGGAGTAAAGCTACTTGATTATAGTAATGACGAAGATCATAACCGCCTGGTGGTGACTCTTGTAGGAGAACCGGAGGCTTTGCGGGATGCTATCATAGAAGCAGTTGGAGTTGCCGTTGCATTAATCGATCTTAACCATCATACTGGGCAACATCCTCGTATGGGAGCAGTAGATGTCATTCCTTTTATTCCGATAAAGAATACAACGATGGATGAGGCTGTCGCACTTTCCAAAAAAGTGGGGGCAAAGGTGGCAGAACTTTACGGGCTTCCCGTCTTCTTATATGAGAAATCAGCTTCGGCCCCTCATCGTGAGAATCTGGCTGCTGTTCGCAAAGGTGAATTTGAAGGTATGGCAGAGAAGATAAAACTTCCTGAATGGACACCTGATTTTGGTCCGGCCGAGCGGCATTCAACAGCAGGAACTGTTGCTATCGGTGCACGTATGCCATTGGTAGCTTATAATATTAATCTTAGCACCCCTAATCTGGAGATAGCTCATGATATTGCTAAAAAGATTCGTTTTATAGGTGGTGGACTTCGTTATTGTAAGGCAATGGGAGTCGAATTGAAGGACCGGGGAATCACACAGGTATCTATCAATATGACCGATTATACGAAAACAGCTCTTTATCGTGCTTTTGAACTGGTACGTATCGAGGCCCGGCGCTATGGTGTGAGTATTGTTGGGAGTGAAATTATCGGTCTTGTTCCGATGGAGGCATTGATTGATACCGCCTCCTATTATCTTGGTTTGGAGAATTTCTCTATGCAACAAGTACTTGAAGCACGAATTATGGAATGATATATGAAACGTAGATTAAGGGGAATTTACGATTTGAAATAATATATAAGTATGAGCGAAAACCTGATTATATTTAATGCAAAGATTGTGACTCCTCTTGGCTTTTCCGCCCGGAAAGGTGAAGAGATGTCACAGTTGCAGATTATTGAAAACGGTACGGTAGAAGTTACTGATGGTATTATTACTTACGTTGGGCAGAATCGTGGTGAGGAGCGTGATGGTTATTATCATCACTATTGGCACTATAATGCCCGTGGCAAGTGTTTGCTACCTGGTTTTGTTGATTCGCATACTCATTTTGTTTTTGCAGGCGAACGTGCAGAAGAATTCTCCTGGCGTTTGAAAGGAGAAAGCTATATGTCCATTATGCAACGTGGAGGGGGGATTGCCAGTACGGTGAAGGCTACCCGTGAGCAAAACTTTGTCAGGATGCGTTCCAAAGCCGAAGGTTTTTTGAAAAAGATGAGCATGATGGGAGTTACTACTGTAGAAGGAAAGAGTGGTTACGGACTTAATCGCGACACCGAGTTGCTACAACTGAAAGTAATGCGTAGCTTGAACAACGATGAGCATAAGCGGGTGGATATTGTATCCACTTTCTTGGGGGCGCATGCCATTCCACCGGAATATGCAGGACGGGATGATGAATATATTGATTTCCTGATTCATGAAATGCTTCCCATTATCCGGCAAAACGAACTCGCCGAATGTTGTGACGTTTTTTGTGAACAAGGGGTGTTTTCGATAGAACAGTCCCGCCGTTTACTTACAGCCGCACGTGATCAAGGTTTCCTGCTGAAACTTCATGCGGATGAAATCGTTTCGCTCGGAGGTGCCGAATTAGCTGCTGAACTAAATGCCTTGTCTGCCGATCATCTGCTACATGCTTCTGATACCGGTATTCGTGCAATGGCTGAAGCCGGAGTGGTAACTACCTTGCTACCTCTGACTGCTTTTGCGCTGAAAGAACCCTATGCTCGTGCCCGTGATATGATGAATGCCGGTTGTGCCGTGGCTTTAGCTACAGATTTGAATCCGGGTAGTTGTTTTTCCGGCTCTATCCCACTAACCTTTGCACTTGCTTGTATTTACATGGGCTTTACTATTGAGGAAGCTATTACTGCATTAACTTTGAACGGAGCTGCTGCATTGAATCGGGCCGACCGTATTGGTAGTATTGAAGTTGGTAAACAAGGTGACTTCGTAGTTCTGGACTCAACAGACTATAATATTCTACCTTATTATATAGGTATGAATTGTGTGAATACAACGATAAAGAGAGGTGTTCTTTATCCTGTAGTTTAATGATAAAACTAAAAAAATAAGATCATTATGTTAGTAGATTTGACAGTAACAGATTTTCTGAATAAAGTAGCCGGAAGCGATCCTGTACCCGGTGGTGGTAGTGTAGCAGCTCTTAATGGGGCTATTGCATCTGCTTTGGCAGCTATGGTAGCAGGCTTGACTATTGGTAAGAAAGGCTATGAAGATACCGGAGAAATCATGAAACATATTCAGTCTCTTGCTCTTACACAGAAGACGGGATTTGTGGCCGATATTGATCGTGATTCTGAAGCATATAATAAAGTATTTGATTGTTTTAGATTACCCAAAAATACAGATGAAGAGAAAGCTATCCGTAGTGCTGCCATTCAGGAAGCTACAAAGTTTGCTGCCCTTGTTCCTATGCAGGTGGCCCGTAATGCTTACGAACTGATGGGTATTATTGCTGATGTGGCTAAACTAGGGAACCGTAATGCGGTGACCGACGCTTGTGTAGCCATGATGTCTGCTCGTTCGGCTGTGTTGGGTGCTTTGATGAACGTCCGTATCAATCTTGGCTCGCTCAAAGATAAAACCTTTGTAGAACAGTTACAATCTGAGGCGGATGAACTGGAGCATAAAACCTGTGTCAAAGAGAAAGAGTTACTGGATGCTATCAACCAAGATTTAAGAATATGAACAACGTTTATTATGTAGGCTCAGGTGAGCTTACTTTCGATATCATCGAGCGCATCATCAACGAGAATTTGAAACTGGAACTGGCTCCTGAAGCAAAGCTTCGCATTCAAAGATGCCGTGATTATCTAGACCAAAAAATAGCTGCTTCTGATACCCCCCTTTATGGTATTACTACCGGTTTTGGTTCCTTGTGTAGCAAGAATATTTCTCTTGATGAACTCGGCACTTTGCAGGAGAATCTTATCAAAAGTCACGCTTGTAGCGTGGGGGAGGAAATTCGCCCGGTTATCATCAAGCTGATGATGCTTTTCAAAGCCCATGCTTTGTCACTGGGGCATAGTGGTGTGCAGGTGATCACTGTGCAACGTATCCTTGATTTCTTTAACAATGATGTGATGCCCATCGTATATGACCGTGGCTCTTTGGGAGCTTCGGGTGATCTGGCTCCGTTGGCCAATCTTTTCTTACCACTGATTGGAGTCGGCGATGTTAACTACAAAGGGAAGAAACGCGAAGCTATCAATGTACTTGACGAATTTGGATGGGAACCCGTGAAACTGATGAGTAAAGAAGGGCTTGCCCTGCTCAATGGTACTCAGTTTATGAGTGCCAATGGGGTTTTTGCCATTCTCAAAGCTTTCCGGCTTTCTAAAAGAGCGGACCTTATTGCTGCTATTTCGCTTGAGGCTTTTGATGGACGTATCGAACCTTTTATGGACTGTATTCAGCAAATCCGTCCGCATAAAGGGCAAATTGAAACGGGTGAGGCTTTCAGAAATTTGCTCGAAGGTAGCGAACTCATTACACGTCCCAAAGCACATGTACAAGATCCATACTCGTTCCGTTGTATTCCGCAAGTACATGGCGCCACGAAAGACGCTATCCGTTATGTTGCTTCCGTATTGCTGACCGAAATCAACTCCGTTACCGATAATCCTACTATCTTTCCCGATGAAGACCGTATTATCTCCGGGGGGAACTTTCACGGGCAGCCCCTTGCTATCTCTTATGATTTCCTTGCCATTGCTCTTGCCGAGCTCGGAAATATTTCCGAGCGTCGCGTCGCACAACTTATAATGGGGCTTCGTGGTTTACCTGAATTTTTGGTTGCTAATCCCGGATTGAATTCTGGCTTTATGATACCACAGTATGCTGCCGCTTCTATGGTAAGTCAGAATAAAATGTACTGCTATGCTGCTTCCAGTGATTCCATCGTTTCATCCAACGGACAAGAAGACCATGTCAGTATGGGAGCCAATGCGGCTACAAAGTTATATAAGGTAATGGATAACCTTGAACACATTCTTGCTATCGAATTGATGAATGCCGCTCAGGGGATTGAATTCCGTCGGCCGGAGAAAACCTCTGCGAAACTGGAACGTTTTTTGGCCGAATATCGGAAAGAAGTTCCTTTTGTTAAAGATGACATTGTGATGTATAAGGAGATTCATAAAACAGTAGCTTTCCTTAACCGGACAAAGTTTGATTATTAACAGTTTCTTTTCTTCTTTATAGGTAAAAACTACCTGAAAATGAAAAACTATAGCGGATATATCCCGGGAACTTACCGGAATATATCCGTTGTTTGTCGATTATTACCCCTATATTGACGAGAAAACTTTTTCTGTATCTTACTGATTATCTACTTTTGTGGTGTACTTATTATTAACACTTGTTTTCACATTACTTCATTAACCTATAATAATTATCAAATGTAAGCGATTAATGTGGAAACTAAATTTGTAATCTGAGTTTTCTGTCTATCTTTGTTCCGTTTTCACAAGCTATTAGTGTGAAAGTACAGATAGTAAAAACGGCTAATTATAAAGAAATGGATGATGAGTACTAGTGCAAAAGAAATTTCGAACAGAGTAGAATTGCGAGACAGAATTATAGTGAAAGCCACTGAAGCCTTTACTTTACATGGTATTAAAAGCATAACGATGGATGATATAGCTACCTCGTTAGGTATATCGAAGCGTACGCTCTATGAAGTTTTTGAAGACAAAGAGACACTGTTGAGAGAGGTTATCTTGAAAAACCAGGAAGATAAAAATGAGTTTTTGGAAAACCTTTTAGCTGAGTCAACAAATGTATTGGAGGTTATTTTGGTGTGTTTTCAGAAGAGCATTGAGATGTTTCATCAGACTAACAAACGCTTTTTTGAGGATCTGAAGAAATATCCCCATGTTTTTAATATGGTGAAAAAGAATCGCGATAAAGATTCGGAAAGTACGATTGCTTTTTTCAAATCGGGGGTGGAACAAGGTATTTTCCGGGACGACGTAAATTTTGCGATTGTCAATTTACTCGTTCGTGAACAATTTGATTTGCTGATGAATACAGATATCTGCAAAGAGTATCCTTTTTTGGAAGTTTATGAGTCAATCATGTTCACCTTCCTCCGTGGAATAGCCACCGAAAAAGGAGCGAGAGTGTTGGAAGAATTTATACAGGAATATCGGAAAAACAGAATAGAGCGGACGGGAGAATAACTTTTCCTGATTTTACAAACAACTAAAGTTTACAAAAAGAAGAAGACTTATTTATGAACAAGATGAGAAAATTAGCAGGCAAGAAGCTGCTTCTGGGTATAGCAGTTTTTCTTGCCGGGGGCTTTGTACGGGCACAGGAGGTAAAAGATACTTTGACCCTGACTTTGGATAAAGCGCTGGAAATTGCTCTGAGTGAGAATCCCACTATTAAAGTGGCAGATGAAGAAATCGCCTTAAAGGAGGTAGCCAACAAGGAAACCTGGCAGAATTTATTACCTCAGGTTAGTGTCTCAGGGTCGCTGGATCATACGATTAAGGCGGCTCAGATGAATCTTGGAGGGCAATCTTTTAAAATGGGACAGGACAATTCAAATACGGCGAATGCAGGTTTAGCAGTCAGCTTGCCTTTGTTTGCTCCTTCCGTTTATAAAGCTATGTCGATGACTAAGACCGATATTGAACTGGCTGTTGAGAAGTCAAGGGCTTCTAAACAAGATCTGGTTAATCAGGTGACAAAGGCGTATTATCAGCTGATGCTGACGCAAGATACCTATGAGGTAATGCAGAAAAGTTATAAACTGGCAGAAGATAACTTTAATGTGGCTAATGCTAAATATCAGCAAGGAACTGTAAGCGAATTTGATAAAATTAGTGCTGAGGTGCAGATGCGCAGTGTAAAACCTAGTGTTGTGTCAGCTTCCAATGCGGTGACATTGGCAAAGTTACAATTGAAGGTATTGATGGGTATTACAGTTGATGTAGACCTAAAGGCTGATGATAACCTGGCTAATTACGAAACGGCTCTGTTTGCCGGAGAGTTGAATGCCGGAAATGAGAATCTGATAAACAATACGACCATGAAGCAATTTGATTTGAATCATAAATTACTTCTTAAGAACATTAAGGCGCAACGGACGAATTTCCTTCCGACACTTTCTATGTCTCTTTCGTATCAGTACCAGTCTCTTTATAATCCGAATTTGAATTTCTTTGATTATACCTGGAGCAATAGTTCTTCATTAATGTTTAATCTGAGTATTCCCTTGTACAAGGCCAGTAATTTTACAAAGATGAAAACGGCCCGCATACAGGTGAAACAATTGGAATGGAATCGTCTGGATACGGAACGTAAGTTGAATATGCAGATAGAAAGTTATCGTAGCAATATGGCGGCCAGCTCGGAGCAGGTTGTAAGTAACAAAGAAAATGTATTGCAAGCCGAGAAAGCAGTATTGATTGCTGGTAAACGTTATGAAGTAGGTAAGGGTACTGTACTCGAACTGAATAGCTCGCAGGTGTCGCTGACACAAGCGGAGCTTACTTACAATCAATCAATCTACGATTATTTGGTATCTAAGGCTGATCTTGATCAGGTATTGGGTAGAGACGAAGTAATAAAATAAACCAGGAAAAATAAAAATATAGAAAACCACATGAAAAAGAGTTTCCAATTAGTAGCCCTGTTTGCTATTATGCTGCTAGGCTCATGTACTGGCGGAAAAGAACAAAAAGCTGTTGAAAAAGTAGAAGATAAGCCAAGAGTAAAATTGGCGGATGTAACAGCAAGGCCTGTCGATCAGATACAGGAATATACGGCAACGGTAGAAGCGGAAGTTAAGAATAATATAGCTCCGTCATCTCCTGTGAGAATAGATAAGATATTTGTAGAAGTGGGTGACCGCGTTTCAAAAGGACAAAAACTGGTGCTTATGGATGAAGCCAGTTTGAAACAGATGAAGTTACAACTGGAAAACAAACGTCTTGAATTTAATCGTGCCGACGAACTTTATAAAGTAGGTGGTACTTCCAAATCGGAATGGGATGCCTTGAAGATGGCACTCGAAGTACAGGAAACTGCTTATAAGAATTTAATGGAAAATACGACGTTGGTTAGTCCGATCAACGGAATCATAACTGCACGTAATTATGATAACGGAGATATGTATAGCGGTGGAGAACCTGTGTTGGTTGTAGAACAGATTACTCCGGTAAAACTGATGATCAATGTTTCTGAAACTTATTTCTCTCAGGTAAAGAAAGGTTCTCCTGTTGCGGTAAAGCTGGATGTATATGGTGATGAAGAGTTTACCGGAAAGGTTAGTCTTGTTTATCCTACCATTGATGCAACTACGCGTACTTTCCCTGTTGAAATCAAACTGGAAAACAAAGACCAGCGGGTACGTCCGGGAATGTTTGCCCGTGCTACTCTGAACTTTGGTACTCAGGACAACGTAGTTGTTCCCGATCTGGCTATTGTGAAACAGGCTGGTGCCGGCGATCGTTACGTCTTTGTATACAAAGACGGAAAAGTGTCTTACAATAAAGTGGAGCTGGGACGTCGTATGGGCGCGGAATATGAGCTGAAGTCGGGTGTACCCAATAACTCACAAGTGGTTGTTGCAGGACAGGCACGCTTGATTGATGGTACAGAAGTAGACGTAGAGAAATAAAATTAACGATTAATGATTAGTGATAGGTGATTAGCGCTCAGTGTGCTTTCACTCGTCACTCGTCACTCAATAACTAATCACTAAACAACATGAGTTTATACGAAGGAGCGGTAAAAAAACCGATTATGACCTCTCTCTGCTTTCTTGCAGTGGTGATCTTTGGTCTTTTCTCTTTATCAAAACTACCAATCGACTTGTATCCGGATATTGATACAAATACGATTATGGTAATGACCGCCTATCCCGGAGCCAGTGCTTCGGATATAGAAAATAATGTGACCCGACCGTTGGAAAATACGTTGAATGCCGTAAGTAACCTGAAGCATATTACTTCCCGGTCATCAGAAAATATGTCCTTGATTACGTTGGAGTTTGAATTTGGTAACGACATCGATGTACTGACGAATGATGTCCGGGACAAACTTGACATGGTGAGTTCACAGCTCCCGGATGATGTGGAGAATCCTATCATCTTCAAGTTTAGTACGGATATGATTCCTATCGTACTATTGTCTGTACAGGCCAATGAGAGCCAGTCGGCACTTTATAAAATTCTGGATGACCGCGTAGTGAATCCTTTGGCCCGTATTCCAGGTGTAGGTACAGTATCTATCAGTGGTGCTCCGCAGCGTGAAATACAGGTATATTGTGATCCGAATAAGTTAGAGGCTTATCATCTGTCTATTGAGACAATCAGTTCTATTATTGGTGCAGAGAATAAGAATATTCCTGGTGGTACCTTTGATATTGGTAATGAAACTTATTCGTTGCGTGTAGAAGGGGAGTTTAACGATTCACGACAGTTGGAAGATATAGTAGTTGGTACTTACAATGGTGCAAGTGTCTATCTTCGTGATGTGGCCCGTGTAGTTGATACTGTGGAAGAACGTGCACAGGAAACATATAATAATGGTGTAAAGGGTGCTATGATTATTGTACAGAAGCAATCGGGTGCCAACTCTGTGGAAATCTCGAAGAAGGTAGAGGAAGCATTACCCCGTTTGCAAAAGAATCTGCCCAGTGACGTGAAACTGGGGGTTATTGTTGATACATCCGAAAATATCCTGAATACAATTGATAGTTTGGCCGAAACAGTACTTTATGCTTTGCTGTTTGTTGTAATCGTAGTATTCCTTTTCCTGGGACGTTGGAGGGCAACATTGATTATCTGTATAACGATTCCGCTTTCGTTGATTGCTTCGTTTATTTATCTGGCCGTCACCGGGAATACGATTAATATCATTTCTCTGTCTTCTCTCTCCATTGCTATTGGTATGGTGGTAGATGATGCCATTGTGGTATTGGAGAATGTTACAACACATATTGAGCGTGGGTCTGATCCGAAACAGGCCGCTGTACATGGAACAAATGAGGTGGCTATCTCAGTTATTGCATCTACATTGACCATGATTGCTGTGTTCTTCCCGTTGACTATGGTGAGTGGTATGTCTGGTGTGATGTTCAAGCAGCTGGGATGGATGATGTGTGCTATTATGTTTATCTCTACTGTTGCTGCTTTGTCATTGACTCCGATGCTCTGTGCTCAGTTATTGAAACTTCAGAAGAAACAGTCAAAAGCATTCACGACTTTCTATAGACCTATTGAGAAATCATTGGATGGGTTGGATACATGGTATGCACGTATGCTGAACTGGGCTGTTCGTCATCGCTCGATTGTTGTTATCGGTTGTGTCATATTCTTTATTGTCAGTTTATTCTGTGCCAAAGGTATTGGTACTGAATTTTTCCCGGCGCAGGATAATGCTCGTATTGCCGTACAGCTTGAATTGCCGATTGGTACCCGTAAAGAGCTGGCCCAGGAGGTATCGGAGAAGTTGACCAATCAGTGGATGACAAAGTACAAAGGAATAATGAAGGTATGTAACTATACTGTGGGACAAGCCGACTCTGATAATACATGGGCTTCTATGCAGGACAACGGTTCTCATATTATTTCTTTCAATATCAGTCTGGTAGACCCGGGAGATCGTAAAATTTCTCTGGAGCAGGTCTGTGACGAGATGCGTGAAGACCTGAAGAAGTATCCTGAATTTAGTAAAGCACAGGTGATTCTTGGAGGTAGTAATACCGGTATGTCTGCTCAGGCAAGTGCCGACTTTGAAATCTATGGCTATGATATGGCAACTACCGATAGTGTAGCAGCTCAGTTGAAGCGTCGGTTGCTGGATGTGAAAGGTGTATCTGAGGTAAACATCAGCCGTAGCGACTATCAGCCCGAATATCAGGTAGATTTTGACCGTGAGAAACTGGCTTTGCATGGCCTGAATCTGGCTACTGCCGGTACTTATCTGCGTAATCGTGTCAATGGGGCCATTGCTTCTAAATATCGTGAAGATGGTGATGAGTATGACATTAAAGTGCGTTATGCCCCTGAGCATCGTACCAGTCTTGAAAGTTTAGAAAACGTTCTGGTATATAATGCTAAAGGAGAGGCTGTTCGTATCAAAGATCTCGGTACGGTGGTCGAACGTTTTGCGCCTCCTACTATTGAACGTAAAGACCGCGAACGTATTGTGACGGTATCTGCTGTTATATCTGGTGCTCCGCTAGGGGATGTGGTAAGTGCTGGTAATGCTATTATTGATAAAATGGATGTACCGTCTGAAGTGACGATTCAGGTTGCCGGTTCGTTTGAAGACCAGCAAGATTCGTTCAGGGATCTGGGGACACTGGCTATCCTGATTGTAATCCTCGTATTTATCGTAATGGCTGCACAGTTTGAGTCACTTACTTATCCATTCATTATCATGTTCTCACTCCCGTTTGCATTTAGTGGGGTGTTGATGGCATTATACTTCACAAATAGTACATTGAGTGTAATGAGTTTATTGGGAGCTATCATGTTGATTGGTATTGTAGTGAAGAACGGTATTGTGCTTATTGACTATATCACTTTGTGTCGCGAACGCGGACAGTCGGTATTGCATTCTGTAGTGACTGCCGGTAAGAGCCGTCTCCGTCCGGTATTGATGACAACGGCTACCACCGTTCTTGGTATGATCCCGATGGCTATCGGTGGTGGTCAGGGGTCGGAAATGTGGAGTCCGATGGCAATTGCCGTTATTGGTGGTTTGACAATATCTACTATCCTTACGTTGATTTTGATTCCGACATTGTACTGCGTATTTGCCGGTACAGGTATCAAACGTAAGCGTAAAGCTATGAAGCGTCAACGCGCACTGGACATCTATTTTCAGGAGCACAAAGATGAGATCATAAAGAAATAACAAGTTACGGGTTATGCACTATAAGAAAAAATAGCAGTATGACCCATAATTCATAACTCATAATTAAAAATATGAAATCAGTATTAATAACATTCGACCAGGCCTATTATGAACGTATCATTGCTTTATTGGATCGTCTCAACTGTCGTGGCTTTACTTATCTGGAACGCGTTCAGGGACGTGGGTCAAAGACTGGTGATCCACATTTCGGAAGTCATGCGTGGCCCAGTATGTGTTCGGCCATTCTGTCTGTGGTTGAGGATGAGAAGGTAGATCCGCTGCTGGATACGTTACATAAAATGGATTTGCAGACTGAACAGCTTGGATTACGTGCATTTGTTTGGAATATTGAACGGAGTATCTGATACTAACGTAAATTAACATAAAGAAAGGAGAATCTTATAAATCATGTAGATTCTCCTTTCTTTTTATCCGTTTTATCTATCTTTGCAGCTCCTTATTAAAGTAAGAGAGTACATGAAGAATTATCTGAAATATTCGTTAGGACTGACCTTATTTATTCTGGCTGCTTTGATTGCCATGCATTGGTTACCGGTCATAACGATTGATGGACATACAATGAGACGGGTGGACTTGTTGAGTGATGTCCGTACACCTGAACCGGAAGAAGCAGAGATAGAAGCAGACAGTCTTCCTCCTGTACCTGAAGTGAAGCCTGCTTTTGTAGATACCTGTCGTACGGGGATGACCTGTATAGAAGATTATAGTGATTCTACTCTGCGTGGGATGACTCCTTTCTACCGTGCACTGGACGAGATTCCGGTGAAGAAGCGTCTGGTGCGTATCGCTGTCTTCGGTGATTCCTTTATAGAGGCCGATATATTCACTGCCGACCTGCGTGAAATGTTACAGAAACGTTTTGGAGGGTGTGGAGTGGGTTTTGTCACCATAACCTCTATGACCAGCGGATACCGTCCTACTGTACGTCATTCGTTCGGAGGATGGTCCAGTCATGCCGTAACGGATAGTGTTTATTTCGATCGAAAAAAGCAAGGCCTTTCCGGGCATTATTTTATTCCGAACAATAATGCTTATGTTGAGCTTCGTGGACAGAATAAGTATGCTTCTTTATTAGATACTTGTCAGCAGGCGTCTATCTTTTTTTATAATAAAGGTGCGGTTGATCTTTCTGTTCGCATAAATCGGGGAGAAACAGAAAACCGTCAATTTGAGCCTGATGGGCATTTGCAGGCAATGCAAGTGGAGGGGCTTATCGGCTCTGTGCGTTGGACAGTAAATCAGGCAGATTCTACGCTGTTTTATGGTATGGCGATGGATGGTACGCAAGGGATTATTGTTGATAACTTCTCTTTGCGTGGTAGTTCCGGACTTTCTCTGCGAACGATCCCTACCGGTATAATGAAAGAGTTCAATGATCAGCGTCCCTACGATCTTATCATTTTGCAGTACGGACTGAATGTTGCTACTCAACGTGGTTACAATTATGATAATTATCAGAAGGGATTACTTACTGCTATTGAACATTTGAAGGAGTGTTTTCCCCAGGCAGGTTTTCTGTTGCTTAGTGTAGGCGATCGTGACTATAAAACCGATACCGGAGAACTTCGTACGATGCCGGGAGTTAAGAATCTGATTCGCTATCAACAGAATATAGCCGCTGAGAGTGGCATCGCTTTCTGGAATATGTTTGAAGCGATGGGAGGAGAAGGTAGTATGGCAAAACTGGTACATGCAAAACCTTCCATGGCAAATTATGATTATACACATATTAATTTCCGGGGTGGAAAACATCTGGCAGGTTTGCTTTATGAAACATTACTCTACGGAAAAGAACAATATGACAGGAGACGTGCTTATGAGAATAAATAAGTTTCTGTTATTTATTGTAATCCTCTTCCTGTCAGCTTCGTTAAAGCTTTTTGCACAGGATGCTTTGCCTGTATGTCCGGTACGGGAGACACCGATGAAAAGTGCTAAACCGATGCGTGAGATGAAACTGCTTTACGACACCCTATCCGTACAGATTGATTTGCCGGCTGCTTTTAAGGGAATAGGAATAAATGAGATTGTTGATAGTCTGGGGATACTCTCTCCTGTGCTTGAGCATTTACGTCTTGTAAAAGGAGGAATACTGGAAGATACTGTACGTATTTTGCATATTGGCGATAGCCATGTTCGAGGACATATTTACCCCCAGACTACCGGACAACGATTGGCCGAGACTTTTGGGAATGTTTCCTATACTGATATGGGAGTAAACGGAGCAACCTGTCTCACTTTTACACATCCCGACCGTATCGCTGCCATTGCTGCGCTTAAACCAGAACTTCTTATACTCTCTTTCGGAACAAATGAGAGCCATAATAAACGTTATAATATTAATTTGCATTATCAGCAGATGGATGAACTTATTTCGCTGATTCGTGACAGTTTGCCGGATGTTCCGATCCTGTTAACGACTCCTCCCGGTTCTTATGAAAGTTTCCGACGGCGAGGCAGGCGCCGGACATATACTATCAATCCGCGCACAGTGACGGCTGCCAATACTATTCAGAAGTACGCTCGTGATCATCATTTGGTTGTTTGGGATATGTATAATGTAGTGGGAGGAAGCCTTCGTGCCTGTAAAAACTGGCAGGAAGCCAGGTTGATGCGCCCCGATCATGTACATTATTTGCCTGAAGGATATATTCTCCAGGGTAATTTATTATACGAAGCCATTATTAAAGCTTATAACGATTATGTTTCCCATTGATATAGATTTTAGCCGCCTCCGTGAGGTTTTCACATATAATCCGGAGGCTCCGATGATATTTAGTAGCGGAATATTTCTCTGGCTGTTTGCCGCCTTTATGGTGGTGTATGTACTTCTGCGTCATAAGTATACTGCGCGTATCTTGTTTGTTACCTTGTTTTCTTATTATTTTTATTATAAGAGTAGCGGTACCTATTTCTTTTTATTGGCTATTGTAACAGTTGGCGATTTTGTGTTTGCCCGTCTGATGGATCGCACTGACAATAAGTATGGGCGGAAAGCGTGGGTGATGCTAAGTCTTTCTCTCAATTTAGGATTACTTTGTTATTTTAAGTATACAAATTTTCTGGGTGGAGTTATTGCTTCATTGATGGGCGGACAATTTACAGCGCTTGATATATTCCTTCCTGTAGGTATCTCTTTCTTTACTTTTCAGTCGCTGAGTTATACAATCGATGTTTACCGAAGGGATATAAAGCCACTCACAAATTTACTGGATTATGCTTTTTATGTGTCCTTTTTTCCTCAACTGGTGGCAGGACCTATTGTACGGGCACGTGATTTTATACCTCAGATTCGTAAGCCGCTTTATGTTTCGCAGGAAATGTTTGGCCGGGGTATCTTTTTGATTGTAGCCGGTTTGTTTAAGAAAGCTGTTATCTCAGACTATATCAGTATCAATTTTGTAGAACGTATTTTTGATAACCCTACGCTTTATTCAGGTGTAGAAAACTTGATGGGACTTTATGGGTATGCACTGCAAATTTATTGCGATTTTTCCGGATATAGTGATATGGCTATTGGTATTGCTCTCTTATTGGGCTTCCATTTTAATCTGAATTTTAATTCTCCCTATAAATCGGCTTCTATTACAGAGTTTTGGCGACGTTGGCATATTTCTCTGTCAAGCTGGTTGCGTGATTATCTGTATATCTCGTTGGGAGGGAATCGGCACGGTAAATTCCGTCAGTATCTTAATCTTATCATTACTATGTTTCTGGGTGGATTATGGCATGGAGCATCTTGGAATTTTGTTTTATGGGGTATGTTTCATGGCATAGCGTTGGCGCTTCATAAAGCCTGGATGACTATTATAGGGCGTAAGAAGGGGGAAGAAAGTCACGGTATCCGTCGTTTCTTTGGTGTCATTATTACATTTAACTTTGTTTGTTTCTGTTGGATTTTCTTTCGTAATGCCGATATCCATAACTCAATGGATATGCTGGGCCAGATATTTACGACTTTCCGCCCACAACTGTTCCCGCAACTATTAGAGGGGTACTGGCGTGTTTTTGCTTTGATGATACTGGGCTTCCTGCTTCATTTTGCTCCTGATAGTTGGGAAAATGCGGTTTGTCGTGGGGTAATTCGTCTCCCGTTTTTAGGCAAAGCATTATTAATGGTGGCTATGATTTATCTGGTTATTCAGATGAAGAGTAGTGAGATCCAACCATTCATTTACTTCCAGTTTTGAGTGTTTTCCGCACGGGGAGGTACGTCAGGCGATGATTAATTGAAACGCAGATGAACACAGATTTTCGCAAAGGGAAATAAATAGATGATAAATATCTACAGTCTTTTAATCTGCATTTATCTGCGTTTCATTAAATAAATAGTACTTTGTGGAACTCTGTGCTACTTTGTGGTGAAATGGATTCAAGACCGTATTACGATCATCCGTATTTCATCAGATAGCAATACTAATCCACACTTATTTCATCCACAAATAAGTAAGGAGTTTTTCCTTCTCCGGCGTGTCCTTTCGGCAAGGCGGGGCTACACTTGATTGTTATCTTTACAAAAGTAGCCTTTACTGGTGAGAATTCCACATTGTAATCTTCTATTCCTTTTTTGCCTAAGTCTGTTTCAGAAGGGTAGGTTTCTGAAGCTACTTCTTGGAAGTCTTTCCCATTTTCTGATATGGAAACAGTCAGTCCGGTAGCTCCCATGATCCAGGCTCCCATGTCAACAATAGCTTCTGTTGAAACTTTACTTATTTCTGTTGGTACTCCTAAATTAATGGTTGCTTCAACATCTGTTCCCCAAAAGCCCAACCAGCGTCCACCGGCATAGCTGTTTCCCCCCTTTAATCCGTCTACTAAAGTCGTAGCACCTTTATAGGAGTATTTGGCCGAAGGTTGAGCTTTCAGTTCAATCGGGCGACAGGTGGCTTTGTTGAAATTAACCTGTTCGGATATAATCTTACTGTTACCGGTAGGACGAACAGCAACGGCCTTGAAATCTGCAGCCTGTGTAATGGTTATGGGAGCTTCATATTTCGTTCCGTTCGTAGGAGTCGGTTCTGTTCCATCCAATGTATAGTAAACAGGTGCATTATCCACTGTGCTAAGCTCTATCATTACTGCTTTTTTTTCTGGGTCGGATGTGATATTTGATTTAATATCAAACACATGTTTGCCGTAGTTGAGGCTGTCACGATCATAAAAAGCTAAAAGTCGGGGCAAGCGTTTGGTGAAGTCACTATAATCTTTCTTTTCGGGAAGTGTCCATTGAACCTCTGCCAAAGCAGCCATACGTGGGAGTACCATGTATTCTACCTGTTTTGTCGTAGGGATATATTCACACCAAAGATTGGCCTGAGCACCAATAATGTGCTTTTTCTCTTCTGCGTTTAAAGTTTCCGGAACAGGTTCCAGACTATATACGCGTTCCAATGTCACACAACCACCAATGGCATCTGGTTCATCTTTTGTGTCTGCCGTTTGGTAATAGTCAAAATATACATAGGTGTTTGGGGTCATAATCACATCATGTCCCAACTTGGCAGCTTCTATTCCACCAGCCATTCCGCGCCATGACATTACAGTCGCATTGGGTGCTACGTCTCCTTCCAGAATCTCGTCCCAACCAATTATTTGGCGCCCTTTGCTATTGAGGAATTTCTCTGCGCGTTGCATGCAGTAACTCTGCAAACGGTCTTCCGCCGTATGTTTAGCGTCAGCTTTCAAGCCCTCTGCTTTGATACGTGCCTGGCACTTCGGACATTTGGCCCAACGATTGCGCGGAGCTTCGTCACCTCCGATGTGGATATACTTATAAGGAAACAGGTCGGCTACTTCGCCCAATACATCTTCTATAAATTGCATTGTTTTATCGTTACCAATGCAAAGTACATCTTCAAATATTCCCCAGGTTTTTTCTACTTCATACGGACCTCCTGTACAACCCAGTTCCGGATAAGCAGCCAAAGCAGCAACCATATGTCCGGGCAGGTCTATTTCAGGGATGATGTTGATATAGCGCTCCTTTGCATAGTCTATAACTTCTTTAATTTGTTCTTGTGTGTAGAAACCTCCATAAGGTGTGCCGTCATATTCACCGGAGTTGTGTCCTATTACTGTTTCTGAGCGTTGTGAGCCTATTTCCGTTAACTTCGGATATTTTTTTATTTCGATTCTCCATCCCTGGTCGTCTGTCAGATGCCAGTGGAAAGTATTCATGTTATGTAATGCCAGCAAGTCGATGTATTTCTTTACGAATTCTATCGGGAAGAAGTGGCGGCTTACGTCGAGATGCATGCCCCGGTAGCTGAAGCGTGGATAATCTTTGATGGCTGCTGCCGGAAGTGCAATCTTGGTGCTGGCAGTAGTTGCCGGAATTGATTTCCGCAAAGTTTGTATGCCGTAGAACACTCCATTAGGCGTTTGTCCGTTAATGGTGACTTGTTCGGAAGATACTGTAAGCTCGTATCCTTCTTTTTCCGTTATACTCTTGTCCAACCCTAAGATAATAGCATTTTGCGGTGTACTTTCCGATGTGATTGTTGCAATGTCGAGTTCTTTTCCTGTCGCATCTTGGATATATCCGGATAAAAACTCTGCGTTTCGTTTCAGCAGCTCGTTTCCTTCCGGATAAAGAATTTTTGTGGTTTCCTGTAGTGTGAAAAGAGGTTCCTGACTGACAACGACCTCTTGGGGGAGAGGGATTACCTGATAATTGATTTCTTCCTTTTGCGTGTTGCATGAAGCGAAAGCCAATGTAGCGACCGCAAGAAGTGCTTGGTTAAGTTTTCTCATAATAAAATTGATTAGTATTAGTTTGGGCAAATATAGTAAAAATTATAGTTATGATTTGTTTAAATAGGATATTAAGTATAGGGATACTTTTTCAGTAAAAATCAAATAGATGTGCGAATCAGTAGTTGACTATTGAGTTCAAAGCTGATCGTAAATAGATTCATATCCGTATAGTAACGAAGATTATGACCCTATCTTTTCGATAGCGGAAGTGCCCATAGACGGCATTGTTACCCTTGCCCGGTATTGTACTTTGTCTTTCTCAGAAAGGAACGTTCCTTTCCCCGGTGAGCAGTATTGTTTTACATGTACATCTAAAACAATGTTACACACCGAGGCTTTATACGTTACTCTACAAGAGGGGGCTTTATCAATACCGGAGAAAGAGACTGATGACAATGACAAACACCATTAAGTTCAAAACAGAAAAGAGATGAGCAAAACTAAATCTTAATTTGATTTCAACTACTGATTCGCATTAGATATGTTAAAGTAAATCTGCAATTAGTGAGAAAAACAGAGAAGATATTGCACCTTGAATTACGTATTATATCTTTCTTAACACTTCTGTAATATATAGGAGAGTTACAAATATACCATAGAACGAAAAAGTTCAGCACAATTGTTCTTTCTTATATTAAAATGTTATGTTTGTATAGTCTTAAATATAATAGTAATGAATGAACCTGATTTGATAACTGGCATAAAGAATGGGGATGTACAGTGTTTTGAAGAACTTTTTATGAAATACTATTCACATTTCAACCAATTTATATTCGGATTGGTGAAGGACGAATGGATCTCTGAAGATATTACGCAAAACACATTTATCAAAGTGTGGGTTAACAGAGAGAAATTACAAAGCGACTTATCGATTCACTCTTATTTGTATGTAATTGCTAAATATGAGATATACAACCACTTTCGTTCTAAGCAGAATCAAATTGTAGATCGTTTCCTGGATGGTGTACACGATACCGTAGTCACTCCAAGTGCAGAAAACGAGTTGTTTTGGAACGAAATGCAGAAAGCAATTGTAGCTATCATTGAAACAATGCCGGAGAAACGACGTGCCATTTTCAATATGAGTCGGTTCGAGCATAAATCTGCAAAAGAAATAGCCGAAATAATGCATATTTCGGCACGTACGGTAGAAAAACATATTGAGCTTGCCCTTCGTGAATTACGTACGAAATTAACTCCTTTCTTATTTTGGATATTAGTCTATGGACATATTACATTGTAATTTGGATAACGATGTCTTCCATCTTATTTTTTTATGAATTTAATGCAATCATGTTTGCTCTTAAAAAGATATATACCATGTTGTAATGAATTTATATCTAATTCTGCGATAGTCTCTTTTATTGTTTTATTAATAACCTCCATTCCGTTTACATCCACAATAGCAATATTGCCAATCGGATTTTCTGAAGTTATATCAATTTTATTATTACTGATTGTTATTTCATCTTTAGTTTTCAGATTATCGGTTCCTGTTGCTATGGTTTTGGCATAGAGTATGAGGTCGGTTTGGGCAGTTGAATTCTCATCATAGCGATTTCCTTTCTCATCATACCATCCTCCAAAAGTTGTTCCGTCGTCAGGAACAGGATTTTGGGGAAATTTCATTTCTGTATTGTTGTAAAGTACTGCATATTCGTTGCCATTATACATAAAGACTGTTTTGTAGACTCTGTTGGTACCACTATAGACGACTGGCATGTTATTATCAGAATCAAGTTCCTGACCGAAAAGAAATTCCATTTGATCACCGTTTAATAAATAAGTAGCTTCTCCGGAATGAAACTTTTTCATATCCATGGGAATTCCACCTTTGCCTGTTAAGGTATAGCCCGCATAATAATAGTTGTTTTCACAGTCGAAATTTACAGTGTTGTTTTTTCCGTAAATAGCTCCTTGATCCGTGGCCGTGCAGTCAATGGTGCCGATAACATAATTGTTCGTAATGGTTTCGGCAGCTTTTGACAAATTAGAATACGAATTGATTCCGGCTACATATTTAGGGATTCCAGAACCGTTATTTTTAATGCTACCGTCAAAGTAACATCCGTTAATAATAGCTTCGATGCCGGTTGTACTTGAATTTGTACATCCCAAAATGCCGCCGACACCATTGGTCACTTTTCCGGATGTTGTGATTATTATATTGCCTGAATAAGAGCAGTTTTTTACATTCGCATTTTTCATAAATGCCAATACACCACCCACATATCCCGGCGCTCCCATGATATTGATTTCAACATCGCTATGGCAATTAACCATATTTCCTAAGGCATTGGCTTTACCAATGAATGATCCGACTTGAGTTTTCTGAGTTATGGATGCAGGAATATCGATTTTTCCTGAGAGATTGATGTTGAGAATATCACAGCTTTCGCTATTTGTACCACCTATTAAGCCTGCAAAATTTGATTTTTCTGTAAGGTCACTTTTATTTATATACATATTATAAATGTGATAACCTTGTCCGTCAATTTTTCCGGTAAAATAAGTTCCGTATCCTATTGGAGTCCATGGTTGATTGCCTAAATCTATATCTTTTGCAATTTTTATACCTGTTATGGCATGGCCTTGATTGATTTGATTGGCTACCCATGCTAATTCTGCTCCTGTGTAAATAACACAATTACCGGAAACGTCACGAGCCGGTTCAATCATGGAAATACCATCCCACGGACCTTCTGCTACGGGTTCGAAGGGTACGACTTTCACAATACCCGGAACCATAATAGCCATAGCATTGATGTAACCAGTTTTGTAGGTATCTGCACTTGTAGCTCCCGGGGTTACCGTAAATCGGATATGTCCGTTTGCATCCGGATATATTGAAGAGAGTTCAGCGATTGAATGATCGTTGTTGTTTCCATTTAATCCAATGTAATTTTCTACAGTTCCAAAGGTTGAATATTCAGCTTCATGAACTTCTGTAGCATTCATATAGGAACCAAACATATAAAAATCATAGGATTCCTTAGGATTCAGATTACTGAATACGATTTCGGCATTGTCAATAAGAACGCCGTCTTTTTCGATACCGTTTACCCAATAACCTGTTGTAGACGCATTTGCGGGCATGTTAAGCAACGTATTTGTTTTGGATGCACCGTTTTCTGTGACACCGGCAAAACCTTTTGTGATGTTTAGAGATATGCCTGAAGCCTTATTCTCCGAATCTGTCAAGCTTTCAATTTTAGTTCCGGCAAGATGGGATGTCACATTATTCCAGTAATCTTCTTGAGTTGTTTTTCCATTGGTGGTAAAGTTGATATAGATAGGAATTTTCCCCGGAACCTCAAGATGTGGAGTTACCATCAATGCTCCCAGATAATAAGTTTTCTTTTCTTCGTTATTGTTTGCGCCGGCTTTTACAGTTAAATAGATGCGTCCTTTTTCATCGGCAATTATTCCTTGGGCCGTTGCAATATTTGCCGTGTTTTTTGTAGGATTCAGAGAGGCGTTTCTATCATTTTTTCCTTTGAATGAGTAGACGGTTTCAGAATTGGTCGATGTATTATTCATAATTGAGGCAAATACGTTCATATCATACGCCTGACCCGGATATAATCCGGAAATAATAACCGAACTCTCTGTAGTACCATAAAAGGCTGATTTAGACACATTCGAAGGCATATCTAAAGCTGTAGTCGATGAAGTAGTTCCGATAGAGGAAACACCGTCGAATGGTTTTTCTATTGAAACTTTCACTTCGGTTCCATAACCTTTGCTGTTATATAGATTTCCCACATTTGCTCCGGTTAATGTGGTTGTTAAACTATTCCATGAATATTGAGAGATTGCAGATGAACCAACACCGATGCCGAAATTAATCATTAGCGGTCTGTCGATGACCTTGGGCTTTGCATCAGGGTTTACCCCATAAGTATCTGCAAGGCTACTGATACTTTTGGGGTGGATAATGGCTTCACGTACGGCATGTTGGCACATCTCTGCACAGAAATCACTGATGGAAGCAGGGTGATAACTTAACCCAATGACACTCTTTCCGAAGATTTTTTCGTACCATGTTAGTGCTACGGTATAACGGCCGTGACTGAGATTCATGTGATAGCCATCACGATTATAATCATCACCAATATAACTGGTACGCCCATTTTGGACAGCTGTTCCACCTGGAATTATGTTTTCTTCGCCAATTCCCGATTGTATGGCGGCGCGGCCTGCACAATCAACGATTTTTGTATATTGATCCATTTGGTCGGTGTAAAGACCTTTATTGATTAACTCCTCTAATTTTGCCGAACCATTTTGATAGGCCCAGGTCATGTAAAGATAAAACTGGGCGTTTTTATTCGTGAGATGAGTTTTAAAGTAGGTGATCAGATTGGTCAGGTATGGGAAATAGTGACTATATGCACCCGAATAATTATGGTCAGTTTGTATAATGACAATATCCCAGTCTTCATCCGTAATGATATTTGCATCGAATTTGCGACTGTTGCCTCCTGTCGATGTCATTTTTCCATCTTTAATTTTGTAGTAATTGTATATCTGCTGATTTGTGGTAATATAATTCGTGTGAAGTTCCAGTGTGGTTCCTCCTTTATATGGAAACCCCAGCACAATATCATCTCCAGCAGCTTGTACTATCGGAAGAAACTCCTGTAAAGCCGCATCAAACGAGAAACTGTTTCCAACAACGAGAATCTTTTTCGTTTCTGCATTCGTTGTAAAAACTGTTCCTGTAATACTTAAGAACAGCATTAAATAAAGTTTGAAAACCTTTTTCATTGATTTATTATTTTGTTGATGACTAATATGAATTACAGAACCTTACAGATGACAGAACTTACTCCTTGGATTCTCAGTGATAGTTTATCTTTCGATTTCTTTACTGACAAGTTTTGGGGATTTCCCCAAATAACTTCTAATCGATCATATCCTTCAATGGATGCCGTAGCACTTTTTTCTCTCGGATTAATAATTATCAGATACTTTGAGTGATCGTCGGAGCGTTCGTATACGGCAGGATATGCTTGTTGCGGATCGCTGACAAACTTCCATCCTCCTGTATTTCCCAATGCGGAGATTGAAGAACGGAGGGCAAGAAGTCCCTTCGTCCAGTTAAGTATTGAATGTGGGTCATCGATTTGACCGGCTACTGTCGGACGCTTCGGATCCGGGTCTATAGGTAAGTACAACTTTGAAGGGTCGCAGGTAGAGAAACCGGCTGTTGCGCCTGCTTCCCATTGCATGGGTGTTCTTTGTGCCGACCGGTCACGACTACCTTCAATAAACGGCCATCCATCCATCGAACGCATCCCGATCTCTTCTCCATAGTAGACAATTGGTACCCATGGCATTGTCAGGAAGAATGTCATGGCTACTTTTAGTTCCTCCGGAGTAGAACGTTGGTTGCGATTTAGTCTCCATGTATCATGGCTGGATGTGGGCATACATGGGAAACCGTGCCCCTTGGTTACTTCATAGATTTTTATAAAAGGTTCTACAAAAGAGCTGAACTTCCCTTTTCCCGCCCTGTCAAACCAACAATCTTTCGGTTGGTATATACCGGTGTCTGGATCTGTATTCCGATATGTATTGTGTACCAGATCGCGATACATGGTTTTTCCACACCCGTTGTGACGGATAATATCGATATCGAAGCCGCAGGAAATAGCTTCTATCGGACTTGACCATTCAGACAGGAAGATAGTTTCGGGATAGTTTTCCGCTTGCCAGGAAAATATTTCATTCCAAAGTTTTCTTACTCCGTGAAACTCTGCGTCATCTCCCTTTACCAATGACCAGGCCAGGTCACAACGAAAACCGTCAACTCCCTTATCAAACCAGAAAGAGATGATATTCTTTATCTCTTGGCGGACTGCTTTTGGACCGGGGGCATTATAGGCTTGTTCCCACGAATTCTCCGGGTTCGGCTGATAATATCCATAATTAAGTGCCGGTTGAATATCGTAGTAATTCATCAGATAGTATCCGTCGCGCGGATATTCATTTTTTACCCAGCCTCCTCTTTCCGGTTTCGGTGGAGTTGTTTTTTTACCTTTCGTCCAGATGTAATAATCGGCATAATGACCATTCGGGTCTCCATTTGCAGATTCCAGAAACCAGGGATGCTTGTCCGAAGTGTGACCGGCTACGAGGTCGAGGCATACTTTAATACCCTTTTCATGTGCATCGTTTACCAGATTTACCAAATCGGTATTTGTGCCGAAGCGTGGGTCGATTTTATAGAAATCGGTGATATCATAACCGCCATCTTCAAATTTACTGCAAAAGACCGGACTGATCCAGATGGTATTAAATCCCAGATCCTTTACGTAGTCCAAGCGAGAACGTATACCCTCCAGATCGCCGTATCCGTCTCCGTTGCTATCCATGTAAGAAGAAGGATAGATGTGATATATGGCTGCACTTTCCAGCCATTTGGGGTAGTTTCGGATGGCAAAGAGGTTGCTTGCAAGGGCCATAAAACTAAAAAAGAAAATGATTCGTTTCATCTGATTATTTTTTGTGGGTTCTATGATTTACCTATTGAAAACTGAAATTGTGTTACCGTATCTCTATAATGGTGTTATCATGATATATAATTTTCATCTGTTGTGATGCATTCAGGCAATTTAAAATCTGTTCAATTGTCTCGTCATTGGCAAATATTGCATCGTATTTTATCGATTTTAATTTGGGATTGGTAATTACAATCTTCTTTTGGAAGTGACGTTCGAGTTGATTGGTTATATCTTCCAGCTTTTTATCGATAAAGTAAAATTTACGGGATTGCCCTGGGTTGGCTATAGTCGAAATATTCATTTGTGACATTTCGCCGGTATTCTTATCAATCTTTATAATATCACCGGGAGCCATGAGTACTTCTACCTGTTTATTGTTGAAATCTGATTCTACGTCCACGCATCCTTCGTATAGCATCACTTCAAATTCTGAATCGGATTCATGCGATTGTACGTTGAATTTAGTTCCCAATACTTTGATTGTGGCATTGTTACACACAACGAAGAATGGATGTTTCATATCTTTGGTTACCTCTACGTATGCTTCGCCAAACAAATGCACTTTCCTGTTACGGGCAAAATCATTTGCTGCGTAAAAGAGAGTACTTGTGGGGTTGAGATAGATTTTTGTAGAGTCGGGAAGTATCACCATTTTTGAATCACCTGCCGATGCATATACTTTTTCCAAATCGATATCGCCGAACCGGGGACTCCATAAATGTATACCCAATAGGAAACCGCATATTAGGACGGTGGCGGCTATTCCCGATATCCAACGGTATATTGTTTTCCTCTTTTTCATGACTTGGGGTGTCCCGATACCTATACGATGGCATGTACGGTTGAATGCGTTTCTGGCTTTCTGTTCATCCTGATGAGTACATTCTTTCAACAGCTCCAGAAGAATAGTGTCCAATTCGGCATTATTGATATTGTTTATATACCATTGCTCTATTTTCTCGGAATCAGAGGGTGTGGACTGACTCTCAAAAAACATCTTTATGCTTTCTTTTTTCATATATTTTTTATTAATCTTTCCTTATATAAAAAGAACACATTACATGATATGACTACGTAATCCGATTTTGAAAATAGACATTTTATTATTGTGCGGATGCATATTTCTTTCCGAAAAAGCGGTCGATAATGAGGGTGATAGCGCCGTCTCCGCTTACGTTACATGCTGGACCATATCCGTCGAGAGCCAGATAGATGGTCATCATCAGGGCACTCTGTTCAGGCGAAAAACCGAGAATCGATTCCAATAATCCGATTGATGCCATTAAAACTCCTCCCATTACTCCGGGGGCAGCTACGGCTGAAATCCCTTGTAAAAGGATGAAATTGGCAAAGAGGGCGAAACTAATGTTCATTCCGCTCAGATACATCACTGCGATTGATGTAGTGATAAGCTTGATAGTCGATCCGCACATGTGGACTGTTGAACAAAGAGGGACAGTAAAGTTGGCGATCTCTTTAGTCGCACCATTCTTCATGGCACACTCGAGAGTGACTGGAATAACGGCCGAACTGGAACAGATTGAAAAGCCTGTCAGGTACGCTGGCATAATATTCCATATACATTTAAAAGGATTTTTTTTAGCCACCAGTCCGGCTATGATATATTGGATAATGAGGTAACAGATAGACAGGATAACACCGGTTGCAATGACTTTAACACCTGTTCCCATGACGGTTGACAGATGACCGGCAGCACTCATCTCACATATCATTGTAAAGATGTAGAATGGTAAGAGAGGGATGATGGCATGTTCAATCGTGAGTTTTACAATTTCTCCGAATTCATCGAAGGCTTTCTTCAGTCCCGGGGCTTTGGTGAAAATAATGCCGATGCCGAGCATGAATGACAAGAGGAGAGCTGTCAGTATGTCACAAATCGGAGGGAATTTGATATTGAAATAGGGCTCGAATACTTTTCCTTCCAGCGCAGAGGTGGAAATTTCACCAATACTTAGATAATGAGGAAGTAGACTTGAAGCAAAACCATATGCAAAAAATCCTGCACCTATCGTTGACAGATATGAGATAACGATAACACTCAATAGCATCTTTCCAGCTCCACGTCCCAGATTAGCTACAGATGGAGTCACAAGGCCCAATACGAGTAAGGGTACGATAAATTTGAGAATTTGTGCAAAGAATACATTGAAGGTTTTAAATATTCTGATCATAACATCCGGCGCTATAAGTCCCAATAACGAACCGATAGTTATCGCAATCAATACCTTAGGGAACAATCCTAACTTTCTTTTTTTCATTTTGTCAATATTTTAATTTAAAGGAACACTCATTCAAGGAACACATCACATCATACATCTACGTAGTCGGTATTTTTATTTGTTTTGAATATTGTGTTTTTTGACGGCTTTGCTGTTGTAATAAAGCATGTTAATGTTTTTTAAATCAGTGTCGGTTTTGTGTTGTTGGTTACGTATTCAGTACTTTTTGATAAGTCTTCATAGTATAATTTTAAAGATACATATATGAAAAAAAACATTCTTTTGTCTGGTATTTTACTGCTGAGTTTTTCTTGTGCTATCGCTCAAGATTATCATGACGATGTTGTCGTGTTGGATTCTGTAAAGGTGATGTCGTTCAACATCCGTTTCAATAATCCGAATGATTCTCTTGATACGGCATGGGATCGGCGTCGGGAACCGTGTGCCCGTATGATCGCCCAGTACCGTCCCGACGTGATAGGCATGCAGGAACCACGCAACGAGATGTGGCAGCAAATCTTTGCCATGCTACCTGATTATGGCTATTATCGTATAGAGATGAACGACACGTTACCTGATTCCCGCACCGGAGGAGTATTATTGTTGTATCTTCGTGAGAAATATTCAGTGATACGTTCGGGACATTTTTGGCTGAGTGCTACTCCCGAAGTTCCATCCCAACCGTGGGACTCGACTGACAGACATTATCGGGCCGCTTTGTGGTTACAACTCAAGGATAAAAAAAGCCGGAAAGAATTTTATATTGTCACCACTCATTTGCCCTATAAGAAAGAACCGGTGGACACTGAGGTGCGTGCCCGGTGTGCTGCATTGATAAACAATAGAATGAAGACCATCGCCGGTGAGGAGGCAACTGTTTTCGTAACCGGTGATATGAATGCTTCTTACAATCCCTATGATCCGCGGCGTGAGAGCTTGGCTCCATTTTACCGTTGGTTTGCTTCTGCCAGAGAAGATGCTTCCAAAACGGATGATCATTCCAGCTTTAATGGTTTCGGACGCGTTTCTCCTTTGGTAAGAAACAAGAATCTGGATCATATTTTCTATCGTAATGCTTGCCCGTTGGTGTTTGAGACCATTGATAAGCCAGTTTATGGTGTGAGGTGGATATCTGACCATTATCCTATCATTTGTACATTTACTTATTGATTTGTAAAGATGAAATATAAGAAAGTTTTTTTGATGTTTATGGTGGCTTTCACTGTTACAATAGCTGGTGCTGCCGAATATAAACTGGGCTCTCCTGATGGGAGGCTTACGAGTGAAATTAATGTCGGTGATAGTCTTACGTTCACTCTTTCCAATGAACACCAATCAATATTGTCTCCATCGACCATTGCTATGGAATGGATGAATGGCACAGTTTGGGGGGCCGATATGAAAGTGAAAAAAGTACAACGCTCGTCTGTTGATGAAGTGATTCTTTCTCCACTGTATAAGAAATCACAGGTGCGAGATAAATATAACCGGTTGGTATTGACCACGACTGCCGGTTTCAGTATCGAATTCCGGATGTATGATGACGGAATGGCTTATCGTTTTGTATCTTCACTTTCGGAGGAGTACACAGTGAAGAATGAAAAGGCAGTGTATCGGTTATCTCAGAATTTTGAGACATGGGCTCCGTATGTACGTGACCGTAAGAAACGAAAGGACGCCACCCGTGAACAGCAGTTTTGGAATGATATGCAAAATCTGTATACGTATCTTCCGTTGAAGGATTTCGATGAAAAAAATCTGTTGTTTACACCGATACTTGTCAATCTGGAGTATGGCGAAAAATTGTGTATTGCCGAAGCCGATGTTGAAGATTATCCCGGAATGTATTTAGCGACAGATAGTTGCAGACCGCAGTTGAGAGGAGCCTTTGCTCCTTATCCGAAAAGTGTGGTACAGGGCGGACATAATGATCTTGAACATCTGGTTACTTCGCGGTATCCCTATATTGCGAAGATCAATGCACCGCGGACTTTTCCGTGGCGGACTTTCATTGTTACACGTCGCGACGGAGAGTTGATGGAAAACGATATGGTATATCGGTTGGCGGCTCCGTCACGCGTAACCGATCGGTCATGGATCAAACCGGGAAAGGTTGCCTGGGAGTGGTGGAATGACTGGGGGCTTTATGGAGTAGATTTTAAGGCTGGCATTAATACGGAAACTTATAAATACTACATTGATTTTGCTTCCGAAAACGGCATCGAGTATGTTATTCTCGATGAAGGATGGGCTACTAAGGGAAAGTGTGATCTTCTTGATGTCGTCCCGGAAATAGATCTTCAGGCAATAGTAGATCATGGGAGGAGAAAAGGAGTTGATATTATTTTGTGGGCCGGTTATCTGGCGATGGAACTTAATTTGGAAAAGGTCGTATCGCATTATGCCGATATGGGTATCAAAGGTTTTAAAATAGATTTCCTTAATCGTGATGACCAGGAGATGATTGATTTTATGTACCGTACGGCTGAGGTATGCGCAGCCCATAAGATGCTTGTCGATTTTCACGGCTGTCCCAAACCAACGGGTATGCAACGCACGTATCCCAATGTGATCAATTATGAAGCGGTATTTGGGCTTGAACAGTTGAAATGGTCCAAGCCCGATGTCGATATGGTTTCTTACGATGTTTTATTGCCATACATTCGCATGGTGGCTGGTCCGATGGATTATACGCAGGGAGCGATGCGCAATAGTGTCAAAGGTGGATATTTTCCGAACAGGAGTAATCCGATGAGTCAGGGCACCCGTTGCCATCAGCTTGCAGAATATGTCGTATTCGATTCTCCGCTTAACATGCTTTGTGATTCTCCATCCAATTATATGCGTGAACAGGAGTGTATCCGGTTTATATCCCAGATTCCCACAGTTTGGGATGACACTTTCGTGCTCGATGGTAAAGTTGGCGAGTATATTGTCGTGGCTCGGCGTAGAGGTGATAATTGGTATATCGGAGCATTGGGGAATTGGGATACCCGTGAACTGAAGGTGAGATTACCGGATGATTGCATTGGGAAGCGGATCGAGATATTCAGTGATGGTGTAAATGCCCATCGGGCAGCTCAGGATTACCGGAGAACGTCCGAAGTATTGGAACAGAATGAGATTGTTGTCCGACTTGCACCGGGTGGGGGATGGGCAGCTTGTATTTCATCACCGGAGTAAAAAGAAAGATGGAGAGTGTGCTATAACTTTCCTTTCAATGAAATCACCCGCGCTGCAACTATTGAAGCGTGGGTGATTTTTAATTTACTGGCAGATAATCTTATTTATCTTTTTATAAACCGTGAAGTTCCTCCTTTCCAGGATAATATATATACTCCGGGATAAAGCCGGGAAACATTGACTGGAGTCTCTCCTGTGGTAACTTCGCCCAGAAGAATAACCGTTGATCCGGTCATAGAGAATATTTTCACATCCTGTAATGTCATAGAAGTAGACAGATATAAAATAGAACCGTTCTGGTATGTTTTGACCGGATTGGCGACACTTGCTGTTTCGGTAATACCCGTACCTTCCCTTCCATATTCATACGCACCGATCGATGAGGTTCCATCGGTTAAACGTTCTACTCCCCGTTGGTCGAATATCAGTTTGTTTCGCAGTTCAATCGTGTTGTCTACATCTCCTTTTAATAATTTTTCTTCCAATTGAGATGCCGGCAGCACATTGATTGCATTCGATCCGAAAAAACGTTTTTTTACTTTGACTGTCTCAACCGGACCACCGTTTAGTGCCAGAACAGGGATAATATCTCCTTCTACTATGTTACTCTCAAGCATATTACCGAGCAATAGGATGGATGAATCGACTGAGGTTCCTAAAATATCGGTTTCTGCCGGTGTTATATTTATATTATCGGCACTCGAAAAGATGTTATAACCGGTAGTTGCCAGCTGTCCTGCATTATAAACATCACCAGTATGCGCTGAAGTGGAGCGATTTCCGGCAATCACGTTGTTGAAAATGAATGGTGTTCCGTTGTAAATATGCACGGCTGCACCATAAAAGTCGATGGTAGGTGTACCGTTTTTGTAGCATGATGCATGGTTTCCGACAATCGTATTATTGACGATCGAAATTGTAGATGCTACATTCAAATTGGCATAGATGGCCGATCCTCCTTTCATTTCGTTAATGACACCGCCGATAGCTTCTACCCGGTTATTGACAAAGGTGTTGTTGACTAAAGTCGTTTTAGAAGCATAGGCTGTTCCGTTGAGGGAGACGGTACCTCCGTAAGTAGCCTTGTTATCGACATAAGTGTTGTGTCCCAGGTAAGCCCACGAGTATCCTGAATGGTATCCGGCAGAACCTTGTACTGCTTCATTTTCCGAGAAGTAACAATCAGTCATTGCATGGCGCCACCATAATTCCACACCGGCATAGGCAGTGAAATAAGCGCCGCCGTTGGCTGAGGAGACATTACGGATAAACCGGCAATTGGTACATAACAATTGTCCGGCTGCATAGATTCCGGCACCTTGACCTGTGGCCTGGTTATTGCGGATAATCACATTATCGAGTATCAGTCGGGAACCCAGACCGGTGATACCTGCCCCTGTGGTAGCACTTCCGTTGGCGTTTCCTCCGACTATTTCGAAATTGCAAAGCATCAGTGCGCAGTATTTCTGAACTGTCACTACATGATAAGCATTTTCTTCATTACCGGTCCATACTCCGTCTGCGATTTCATCATCGCCGTTTATATCTCCTGATAGAACTGTACGCCCCGTCACTTCTTTAAATGCAGAGTCGTAGCCGCCGAATATATCCAGAGAATGAGGAATATTGAGTGTAGCGTCCCGACCTTTAAATTGCTCCGATTCGGTTACGGTATAATATCCCTGGGCAACGTAAATGGTATCGCCGTTGCAAGTGGCATCGACAGCTTCCTGGATATTACGGAACGGCGCTGACTTGCTTCCATCGCCACCATCAGCAGCATTTATATCGACATAGCGGGTATGGGAGGCCACGAAAGGTTCTAATGAGACGTTCACTATCACGGGAAAATGGTCGGAAGGAGTGACACTGCGTCCGAAAGTCTCATTGATGTGATTGTATGTATGTACTTTCATCCCTTTTACCCATACATAATCCAGTCTGGTCCCATCTTTTTTCTCGGGATCCCATTTGCACAAGGTTCCGTCCTTAGGCCATGGGAATGGGGTTTCCGATACTTTGCGACTGTCTGACATATAGGCACTGCAAAGGTCATAGAACGGATAACGTATGGCCGACGAATTATGATCACCGCATATGATGGCGGGGTAATGACCGGAAATGGAACGTACTTTTTCCATGTTAACGCGCGTTCCTTCATTGCGGGCATCACTTCCCTGATGATCGAGATGGGTGATGAAATAATAAAAGATATCGCCTGTTTCCTTGATTTTCAGCTTGGCCCATACGGTGAAACGTTTGTTCCCGCTGCTGTTATCCCACGAAAGTAGTGATTTCGAGGGGTCTGTACACAAAAAGTAATGTCCTTCTTCAAGCAGATCGAACTTATCGGTACGAAACAATACCGCATTGATTGTTCCCTGATTGGGCACTGTCGATGAGTTTCCTCCCCATTCTACGAATGAATACTCCGGAAGTAAACTTTTCATGTCCTCTTGTTGTGAACCGGCATTCATTTCGTTGACTCCAACAATATCGTATTTGAAATCGATAATTGTCCGTGCAACATAACTCTTACGGTTGTTCCAGCTTAGCTCTCCCTGATCGGCGCTCGTTTTGAAACGGATATTGAAACATCCGACGTTTAAAGTCGTGGTATTGGCTAGACCGACCGTCGACAGGGCCGATAAAAATAACCATAGAATGGCGAATAGTCTGTATTTGATATGATAGAAAGCCATATAATAATGATTTATAAAACAAACAAGTCGACTGCTTTCCAAATACGGAAAGCAGACGGACCTGTTCAATAGATTAGTTACAATATTATCTGGCAACTTTGAACGTTTGTCCGTTCACGTTAGCCATGTAAATGCCTTTTGTGAGATCACGCAGGTCAATCGTGTTACCTTGGGTAATAGACCGGATACGTATACCTTGTAAATTATAAATATGTATCGTAGCATTGTCGGTGAGTCCTACAATCTGGTAGATACCATCACCCGATACTTGTAATTTGAGAGAGGACATCGGAGAATTCGTGTCGGTAATACCGGTCCCATGATTGGTCAAGAAGTCATAGGCTCCCGGAGCTGTTTCACCGTTAATCTCTTCCTGGCTACGTTTCGAACCGGTCTGGTCTACGGTAACGTCGATCTCGAATGGGAGATATTTGCCTTCATCTTTTAGAGTCTTGATGTACTCTCCAAGTTCGAAACCATAAAGGGCGTAAACTCCGAGCTGGTCGAGAATGCCATTATCTACAGGTTTCAGCGTCTTGGTGAATCCGCCGTTTTCGCCAGCTGTGGTTGTGCCGAATATCTTGGAATAAGTATTCGGGTTACTGCCATCCATGTGATCATTGTTCCAGTTGATAGCAATGGTTGGAGAATTCATGACCGAGCCGAACGTGCCTAATATGCTGCCACCATACGAATTTAAATAGGCGCTGGAGGGTGTCTTTTCCGTACCGGTAAGAACGATAGCGGCTTTGGCAACTGTACCGTCATCTTCGCGTCCGACAATAATGGAATTACAGATATTCACTGCCGGATCACAGGCAATACGTATTTGCGATCCCAACCATGAACCAGGATTAGTGACAGTACCGGTTTCCGTATCTTCAGCATATAGTTCCGAAGGATCGGCAGCGCATGTATTGCCGGCAATTGTACAGTTTATGATATGTACTGCACGTACATCATCATCAAAGGAGCTGCCATTGGCGCAGATTCCGGCACCTTCGTAAAAGGCCTTGTTGTCAACAATAGTGGAATTTATGATCCACATATTTTCTCCTGAAGATTGGGCGATGGCACCACCGTAACGGGATTCCACTTCATTATTACCGAAGTAACAACGTTCGATTACGCCATTCGCTTTCTTAGAACTGCGGGAAGTACACCGGAATCCGGCTCCGGTCTTATGCGCTTTGTTGTTGTATACATTGCAGTCTTTTATATGATAAAGTCCACCATAGATGTGGATACCGGCACCGATTCCGTCTCCCGTACCTTCGCCTTTGCTTATATTATTATATATATTGCAATATTGAAGTTCGATGGCTCCCTGCGTGCAATAAACTGCTCCACTTGCGTTAGTTGAACCTTCGGGAGAATATGAACAGGTAAAATCGATACCTATCAGTTTGCAGATGTGGGCCAGGTTCTCGGCATCATCATTCCGAGCCTGACGCACATGAATTAAATTACGGAGGTCGCCTGCACTCGGTCCTCCGTTTTCGTCGAGGTCACCGGAGAAAATTGTAGGTGTTGCCGATGGATAGGCAGGCCACTCAGTAACCACACCTTTACTTTGATCACATCCTCCAACGAAAATATAGCCACGATAAATGCGCCCGGCATCGGAACCGGGACTGGTAGCATTGTAATAGGTTCCTCCTGCAAGAAAGAATACGTCTCCGGTTTTATACTTGGATACCTCATCGTTTTTTGCAGCAGCGGCATCATTTTCGAAAATGTCATACATGGTAATCGCTTTTTCCCAGGATGAACCGTCGTTGCCTGTAGCACGTAACCCCGGTACGACATAGTATTCAGCCGAAAAAACGGTTGTAGGAATCAAAATTCCCATCACACAGAGTAAGAAATGTTTTAGTTTCATAATTCTCATAGATTTGTTAATAATGTATTGGTAAAATCACTTGGAGTTTTTATACGTTTGAGGAGGTATTGACAACAGCCTCCTTACGGTTGTAAAGACTTTATATAATTTTTATAAAGCAGATTATAGGCAGTGACAAGATCTGTAAATCCATCTACTTCTTTTGCTCTTATTTCATAGAGGAACGGACCAGTGTAACCGGCATGATCAAGTGCCTGAAGAATAAGAACCCAATTGTTTTTCCCGCGTCCCGGGAGCTGATGACACTCCTTCTCTCCGTCACCGTCGGCAATGTGGACACTCTTTATGCGAGAGCCGAGTGCAGCGATCAGCAGTTCGGGATTTTTGATGTGATTCATGTCGACTGCTGCATAAACATCAGCCGGCATTAAATCCATAATTTCAACCATCTCTTCGACAGTACGGCCCAACGGGCGTTCTACCCCGGGACTGCGAAGTAATTTGTATCCGAGAAGATTTTCCAATACAATGATGGCCCCTATCTCCTTTACATCTTTATTCAGGGAAGTGATGGTTTTTACCAGTTGGCTCATGCGTTCCTTGCGTTCGTTGAGGCCTAATCGCCAGCTTGGATGGAACAGGATTACTTCCGGCTCCAATACGCTGACGACATCGATGTAGCTACGGTAGGCATTTTCGGAGTGTGAACGAATGGTTTCGTCAATGTGTGACGGGTCACAGTCGGCCCCATAAGGCATATGTATCGACCAGATGTTGATCCCTGCACTGTCAGCATTGTGTTTTACCTGGCGGAATTTCTCTTTTAATTCGGCATTTGGAATAGGATGATCTCCATTTACTAAGCCGGTGAGAGAAATTTCTATGTCAGAGATACCCGCAGACCGTGCTTCTTTCAGGTTTTCATAGGTTAACTCTTGCAAACCGCCGAAAACGCTTATAGTTGTACCTATTCGCAATTTCTGCGGAGTATGTACTTTGTCTTCGTTCATGGTATCCATGCAAAAGCCACTTACGGAAACCATTAAGACAGATATCCATACATAGATTATTTTTCTTTTTAACATACTGTTTACTTGTAATTTAAAACTTAATAATAACTGACTTGCGAATAAGATGTGGTTAAAAATTTAGTCCGTCATCCCATCCGGGGTTCTGTGTAATCATACCTTTGGTAAGTGTACGTTCATTACTTGGGATTGGATAGAGATAATCTCGGTCCTCGTTGAAGGCCCTCATTAATTGTCCGTGAGCCAGAATATAACCGGTCTCTCCTTCTGACAGGAATATGTCTTGGTTTATTTTTAATGGAGTTACTCCCGGAGCGGGAATACGGCGGTCCAGATAAACCACAAAATCGATTTTTCCATTGCCATCCATGTCATAACGGCCTTCACCGGGTACATAGGGCCCATAAAATGGCTGGGCCAGAAGTTGGCCTTCACGCCAGCGGCATAAATCGGCAAAACGGATGCCTTCGCTTACCATTTCTATCGAACGCTCCCGACGGATCTCAAGAATGACTCCTTTGTTGGGACCGTTATCCACATTCTTATATCCATAAAGTTCAGATGTGAGGAACGGATCAGGATCGGCATTTACTGCTGATTTGTCCAGGTGGGGCATTCCTACGCGATCACGGATTAAATTGATGGAGTGATCGAGGTCATCTTGCGTCAATGTTCCCAGTTCGGCTTTGGCTTCGGCGTAATTGAGGTATACTTCGGCCATACGGTAAATAGGTATATCTATTGTCGAAGCATTGACAAAATTGGGTCCTGAAATGTACTTTAGCATCGGATATCCTGTCACGGTATTGGCAAAATTGAAGGTTCCTTCTGTACCATCGATGTATTGGGTATTTTGTGTCAATACTGTTTGTGCAAGACGCGGATCGCGTTCTTTGGTCTCTTCAGTAAATGGCATCGTTGCCCATCCTGCTTTATCGGTAAAGCGACTGCCGTCTTGCATTAAGTAAGAGAAAACGAGTGCCTTGGTGTAACCGGCCATGCCTTTGGAGGGCATTAATGCATAGGCGTCGACTGCATGTGCGAAATTTCCTCCATAGCAACGTGCAAGAATTACTTCCTGTGCAATGGCGCTTTCTGAAGTAAAGAGTGAATAATAAGGGTTTTTCCCTGTCGAGTAGATGGAATACTTTTTATCATTCATAATATCAAGCGATGCATTAACACATTCCTGCAAGATAGCTTCATAAGGTAAATTGCTTTTATTAAATGTGTGACCGGCATGGTATTTACGGAAAGTTCCTTCAAAAAGGCACGCACGTGATTTTAATGCAAGGGCTGCATAACGTGAAACTTTATAAATAGAGGATGATGCCGGAAGGCTTTCTGCCGCTTTGTTGCAGTCTTCTATGATATGATTTATGATGACGTCGCGGCTGTCGCGTGGTTTGGCCAAAAGTTCGTCTTGGTCGGAAGCCAATACCTGATCATACCATGGTACTTCGCCAAAACGTTTCAGCTTTTCAAAGTAAAAGTAGGCACGCCAGAAATAAGCAACACCGTCATAGCGTTTGCGGGCGGATGCATCTTCACAGCGATGGGAATTTTGCAGATAATAGTTGATATATCTCAGATAAGACCATGACCATCCCCCGCCGGAGGAAGGAACGGTACGTGTCAGTCCTACTACGACATCGCTCTGAGACAGACCGTCAACAATCAGGTTGGATGGTTCGTCATACAGATTGACTGCGGTAGGTTCCATGAGATAAAACTGGTTGGTATAAAGTTCCAACTCTGACTCTGTATGAAAAAAGGTATCGGGACTGATGGAATCCTTAGGAAACTCATTAAGGTCACACGATACAAAGCCTGTTAATAAGGCGGCGGATATGAATATGTATTTTATAGTACGCATAGCTGGTTTGTTTTTTAGAATGTAATATCGATGCCAAATGAGAATACCTTGCTGAAATTGTATACTTCACCGGAATTCTCAACGTAAGACGAAGATGAAACAGCTGCTTCGGGATCAATGTATTTACAGTATTTCTTCATTGGCGACCAGTAAGCAAGATTCTCTCCGGTGAAATAAATACGTATTTGCTGGAGGTACTTTTTGAACACCGGAAGAGTGTAGCCTACTGTCAGATTCTTAAGCCGTAGATAGGCTACGTTCTGGATATACCGGTCATTGGGTGATGTCAGAGTATAGTGAGAATTGGTATTGTCAGAGTATGCTTCGTAACCGCGAGGGAATGGAAAGTATGCATCCGTATTATCTTCGCTCCATACCTGATCAACCAATTGCTGGCTTAAGAATGTATTGTGCGGACGGCAATACGGTCCCCAGAAAAGATTGGCTTGACCGGAACTGGGATACCAGTTGCGTTTGCCCACACCTTGAAACAGAATAGAAAAATCAATGCCGTTCCATGAAAAATCACCACCGAATGTATAAGAATACCTTGGAAGTGAATTACCGATGACTACCCGATCTCCCGGATCTTCGACCGTGTTTTT
The DNA here is from genome assembly GCF_949740115.1 of Bacteroides sp. 41_26. Classification (NCBI taxonomy): domain Bacteria; kingdom Pseudomonadati; phylum Bacteroidota; class Bacteroidia; order Bacteroidales; family Bacteroidaceae; genus Bacteroides; species Bacteroides sp. 41_26. Next base: position 8,047 of record NZ_CATJGZ010000035.1, on the reverse strand, counting down.
ACCGATGGAAATTTTATTATCTCCATTGAGATCCAGGAATTTCGGATCGCCGGCATGAAGTCCCTTGCGGGTGGCAGTGGCGTCAATACGTTTGGTAAAGTAGGAGCAGTCAACTTTTTGGGCATATTCTGCCGCCTCTTCATCGATACGGAAAAGGCCGTCGATTTTATATCCCCAGATATCTCCGAGCTTTTCACCTACATAGTGTTCCGAGATCAGTCGGGTATCATTGTCGAACCGGGTTACTTTGGTCTGGTAATCGCCGAGACTGGCGCGTAGCGAATAAGAGAACGGCCGGCTAAACAGAGTCGCTCTGTCGCGCCAGACGAAACTGAGTTCCCAACCTTTAGTGCGCATATCCGCAGCATTGGTACGCGGTTCGCTTGCACCGTAAACTCCGGGGAGCGATGCTCCCGGCATCATCATATCGGTGGTGTTGCGTATGTAATAGTCACCACTGAATGTTAGTCTGTTGTTTAAAAAAGCAAGGTCGACTCCCCAGTCATACGTCGTTATCTTTTCCCATGTCAAATCATTGGCTACAGGGGCGTCTTCACGGGCATATGTTAGCTTATCCGTACCATTGAACGTAAAATCTCCACTGGTGAGATTGGTGTTGATCTTTTGAACAAACAGGTAGTCCGATACCTGTTGGTTGCCAAGACTACCGATAGAAAAACGTATCTTGGCATTATTCCACCACTGGCGTAAAGGTTCCCAGAAATTCTCCTGACTGATACGCCATCCGACGGAACCTGAAGGAAAGTATCCCCAGCGGTTACGACTCCAGAAACGTGACGATCCGTCGGCACGTCCGGATGCTTCAAACAGATACTTGCCATCATAGTCATAATTAACACGTCCAAAGACACCGAGTGTCTTGTACTTTGATTGTCCTCCGCTGACAGAATAAGTCGATCCGGCAGAGAGGTTGAAATCATTCAGATCTTCCGAAAGATTTCCATCGACCGATACTGCATTCTTGCGGTAATAACGGGTGTCATATTGTATACCGGCTACAATCTTGAAATTGTGTACCCGATTCCAAGTGTGCGAATAATCGGTAAATGCTTCAAATGTCTGTTTATAGAGCGATTGGTTGGTTTCTTGAAGTTCGTTACGAAATTTGCTGGTGGTTTCCCATGAAATCACGCCTTCATGTGAAGAATACGGTGCATTATTATAGCGATATTGTCCGAACTCATGAGAAAAACGATATGCGTGACTCAAATGCAATGTTAATCCTTTCACGATATCTAATTCAAGGTTGTTTTTAATCGTCGCTTCATTCACTACCTCTTCGTTGGAAGTTTTGCCGTAAGTAAGCATCAGGTTCATATCACCAAGTACGCCGGCTCCTTGATTTACTATTTCGGTACTATGTACGATCGTTCCATCGGGATTTTTAGGGACAAATAATGGAGAACCACCCATGGTTACATTACGAAATGTAGTTTGTTGGTTTTTCATTCCTGGCCACCACATTTTACCATAAAAATAATTCAGATTGGTACTAAAGCGGGCCCACTTCGTAATGTTAATGTCTAACTTTCCGCGAATACTGTAATTGTCATAAGGGTCATTTTGCAGGTTCATAATCCCTTCGGTATTGTAATAACGGCCGCTGACGTAGTATTTTACCCTGTCATTTCCTCCTCTTATCGATACATTGTGCTCATGTTGCATGCGAGTACGTTTGTAAATGTAATCGTACCAATCGAAATTTCCGTAATACTTGTATGTTCCGTCTTCTTCGGCTACTACCCACGGGCGTTCGGGGTTTTCGGTCTTATCGCCGCGACGTATCTCGAGTTCATTCCAATCGTCCTCATCATATTTAAGATAGTTTATCCCCTTATTCGAATAATAGAAAAAGCGGTCAACTACTTTGGCCCAGTCGTAACCACTGGTTATGTAGTCGGTACTTGTGGTGTTCTTTAATAGACCGAAACGGCCGTTATATGTAACTTTTACACTGGAGTCACTACCGGTTTTGGTGGTAACTAATACTACACCGGCTGAGGCTTTTGCACCGTATACCGAAGCCGCTGCTGCATCTTTTAATATGGATACTGACTCTATGTCGTTAGGATTAAGGCGGTTAAGTTCCATCTCCACACCGTCGACGAGAATAAGCGGGGTACCTCCATTTAGAGATGCGGCACCACGAATATCTATTTCATAGCCTGAATCGGCTCTACCGGTATTAATGCCAATGTTTAGCGATGGGTCCAGCCCTTGCAGGGCTTGTGCAGCCGAAGCGACAGGACGGCCGTTGATCTCTTCATTTCCAATCACCCCGACAGCTCCCGTCAGGTTTACTTTTTTCTGGCTGCCGAATCCGACTACTACTACTTCATTAAGTATAGTCGAATTCTCGGTCATGGTAATATTCAAGACGTTTGAACTGCCTACTTTTATCGAAACATCGGAGAAGCCTACATAAGAAAACTTCAGTGTTTGTCCTGAAATCGCTTCGATGGAATAATCGCCGTTTACGTTGGTGATTACACCTTTACCCGATTCGGGATTAAGGACGGTAACACCGATAAGTGGTTCTTTGTCAGTACCGTTTATCACTTTTCCGGAAATCGGGCGTGGCTTTGGTGTCGCAGGGGTATTCTCGGTTGGTTGTTTCCGGTTTTGGATGATAATACTTTTGTTGGTCACTGTATAAGTGACATTTTGTCCCGTAAATATACGGCTAAGTATTGTACTAATAGATTCATTTTTAGCTGAGACTGAAACTTTACGATTCATGTCCACGTCATTCGATTCTACTGTTACGGAAAATCCATATTGCTGTTGCAGTTTCAATACAGCTTCGCGTACAGTCACATTCTTTACTTGAAAATCAATACCTGTTGCAAGTGCTTTACCGGGAAGCAATGCGCTGATAACCAACGCAAACACTATAAAGGTGTTTCTTAGTATTGATTGATTAAAATGATAGCTGTTGTACATGTTATAAGATTTATTATAATTGATTGATCAGAATTGATTCATTGATGTTGTTTCCATTTATTGTAGCAGGGATATTTATAGTATTTCATGGAGTACTTTATTCTATCTATGTTATTAGATTTAGTTCTCTACGAGTCATCATTCCATCGTTTTAGGTTGGATAAGGGAATTGGGTTTCTCATTGTATTTGGTGCTAACTTTTTTATCATAATCGAATCTGATATGGGTGGTTCTACTTAAAGAACCCACAATAGAAAGAGATTACGTAACGGGGAGTTGCTTTTTTTGTTTCAACTCAATATAATGCGTGAATTAATTATGAAATACATTTTTTTATTGATAGATATATTGTGACATCTTAATTTATGGAGATATTTGAATGACATTGACAGATGTCTTGTTGTAATGTTTTGTGTGTGTGAAAATAAAACAATGGGTAGCCTGTTATTTTTCTTTGAATAACCGGCAGTGTACATTCTTGTATAGTAAAAAGATACACTTTCTAGATGTTTGATTATCCGTTTTTTTGCAGGAGCTTTTTTGGGGGGATCTATACGTTTTTTTTCTGTATAGCTATGAATTATCGTTTTATTTATCTTCAGAATATTCTTTTTGTAATATGTTATTTTCTTTATTGTAGAAGAATCTTTTGTACTGGTTTTCCGGTACGTGAGAATAAATCTTTAATATATTTGCTCTTTTTCTTTCTTTTTGCTGTGGCTGTGATAGAAAATTGTTATACATTTGCAATACAGTTTTGCTATTCGTGGTGACGAGTTATGATAAGCAGAACTTTTAAATATTAGAAAAACGCAAGAAGCGTAAAGTTATTATCCCCTAATTCGGAATCTGGAAAATTCAAAATGTCATGGGATAATAGCAACAGTCTTCTCACGCCAACGTTATAGTTAGGCGTGAGGATTGTTGTCTATTCATGACATGGGCATTTTCCAGAGCCTCGGATTTAGAATAGAATTAACAGTCCTCGCGCCTTCTTTATGCAGTTAACCTCCGTTGAAGAGGACAAGCGGAATAAAAACTATACACAATGACAAACCAAGCAAGGCGTGGCTTCTTTTTAGCAGTCTTCTTTTTGGCTAACTTCTTATTTCAGCAGGTCTGTGCCCAAGGAAAAATAGAAGTTGCTTCTTTTAACCGGATGGAAACTGATATTACAGCTCGCGTCACGGCTCCTAAGAGAGATCAGAACGGAGAAGTATGTGCACTGATCCGGATTGTAACTACTGTAAAAGATCTGATGTTCGAACCGGACGCTTTAGGAATCACTGCCCGTGAAAACAAACCGGGCGAAATCTGGCTTTATGTACCTCGCGGTGCTCGCCGTATTTCTATTATGCATGACAAATATGGGGTGCTACGCAATTACTTTTACCCCGATATTATTGATAAATCTACCGTCTATGAAATGGAAGTACGAGTCAATGACGGTACTTCCCACGAACCTGTAGATACAAATACACAACTTTTAGTGATGCGCCCCGACCCGGCTGATGCTACTATCTATATAGATGATGAAAAGGTGCCTACGGAAAAAGGGCTCTTCACGGCTACCATGAAGAAAGGTAGTCATACCTATCGTGTGGAAGCTCCTATGTATGCTTCGGAAGCCGGAGTCGTCGATCTGGGGAGTGAACAGAAGATTATGAGTGTCACTTTAAAACCAAAATTCGGATACCTCGAAGTCTTTTCTTTACCGGAGCAGGATGCCAATGTTTACATTGATGGTACTTTGGCAGGGCAAACACCTTATAAAAGTGACCGTATGCCAATACGTTCCTATAAACTTCGTATAGAGAAAGATCTTTTCTTTCCTATAGATACGGTTGTGAATATCTCTGCCGGAGAAACAAATGGGCAAACCTTCACAATGATCTCCACGATTAAACCTAAAGAGCCACGTCGTATGCTGGTGATGGCTGAAGTAGGTTATCATCCTTCACAATTGTCTTATGGCGGTATGATTGGTTTTGTTCGCAAGAACGGAGCTTATGTAAAGTTTCGTAGTGATTTCGGTTCTGCTTCCGCTGATTTGGAGTGTGATGATAGCGGCGCGTTGACTTCCGGAGGTGAGGGTACTCCCTATTACAAAGAAGGAGTCACTCAGAAAGCCCGTTTGTCGGTCACTGCCGGTTATCTGCGGCAATTATGGAAGCCCGTTTATCTCTATGCAGGTGCCGGATATGGTAGCCGTACACTGGCTTGGGAAACTGTAGAAGGTGAATTGGTAAAGAATACCGACCATTCGGCAGCAGGTGTTGCTGCCGAACTGGGTGTTATCGGACGGTTGGGTAAGTTTGCTCTTTCTGTAGGATTTCACACTGTGAATTTTAAGCATCATGAAGTTGCTGTTGGAGTGGGTATTATGTTTTAATTAGTGGAAGTAAAAAATGAAAAAGATAACACATCTTATTATATGCAGTCTGTTGTTAGTGATGGCAGCCTGTGAAAAGGATACGGAGCCTGCAAATTTTGCTCCGAAGTTGGCGACTGGTGAAGCGACCAATATTTATCGAACCGGAGCTACCCTGTCAGGAAGCATGGAAAAAGCAGAAGGAGTGGTTGTAAAAGAATACGGTATCCTTTATTCTACTCTGCAGAGTATGGCCGAATATACTGAAATGAAAGTAGATGAAAAAAGTGGTAACGATTTTGTCGTCCAACTCCAAGGGCTTGAATCCGGTAAAACTTACTATTATTGTGCATATGCCCATAGCGGTTATAGTATAGCTAAAGGGGAAATCCGGAGTTTTACCACCGGAGCAAGTAATACGCCGGTATTTAGCGCGTTGGAAGTTTCCGGTACGGATGAGAAAAGCTTTACGGTTTCTACTTCTATACTTGATGAAGGGGGAGGAGAGATACTTTTTTCCGGTTTCTGCTGGAAAGAGACAAGTGTCTCCGGCTATCTTCCGACAGAAAAAGACGAAATGAAAGTTATAGACAATCTGTCCGACTATCGATTGCGTATCAAGGACCTCAAACCAGGAAGACAATATGCCGTTCGTGCTTATTCCGCAAGTACTAAGGGAATAGGATATGGAGAGACTGCCTACATTATTACAAAAACGACGGACCTTCCGGTTGTCTCTTCTTCCGTGCCACAAGACTCTACAGAAACTTCGATTACTTTGCTGGCAAGAATATTGGCAAACGGAACTACCGTAACTGAAAAAGGTTTCTGTTATAGTACAGAGATGGAGGAACCAACTATTACCGGACTTAAAGAAATTGCTTATACACCTGATACAACGATTTATGCTACAATAAGCAGATTGAAGCCGGGAAATACATATTATATCCGTGCATATGCAGTTGGGCAGCAAGGAGTAGGATATGGGGATGTGATAACCTATACTATCCCTGATGACGGACACCAGGCAGTTCCTCCAGTAGTAACGACACTAAGTGCCGAAGATTTGGGAAATAGTGCAGCCGTACTAACGGGAAGTATTGCTACTGATCATTTAGAAGGGATTACTTCATTTGGATTTACCTGGCAATCAAAATCTTCTTCTATAGGGAATGTTGTTATAGAAAATTATCCAAGTGGAAATATAAGCCAGTTAACAGGCATATTCACATTAAAACTGGAAGGGTTACCTACGGAAGAGGCTATTCAGGCATATGCTTGGGCTATAAGAGAAGTAAATGGGCAAGAATTGCGAGGTCAGGGAGATTGGATTGAATTTACGTTGGCACAAACGCTACAGCCTGCTACGGTAGCCCAAACGACTGTGCGTGATATTACCGTTCACACAGCTTCTGCCATTGCTGTAGTGACCAGTAATGGTGGAAGTGAGATTACAGAAAGCGGCTTTTATTATAGTACAACTCATGCTTTACCTGATGAACGGGACCTTCATGTATCTTCATTGACTACAGGAAACAATATTACTGCCAACCTTGTGGGGTTGGAAGAGGGTCAAACTTATTACATTCGTGCTTATGCGATAAATCAGGCAGGGCTATCATATGGAGTAGTAAGTAACTTCCAGACGAAATCTGTCACTCTGCCTGTTGTAAAAACAGGTGCTGTTGCCAATGTGACCTCTGCTTCTGCGAGCCTATCTGGTACTATTACTTCTTTAGGCAATGGTACATTACAGCGTAAAGGCTTTTGTTGGAGCAGCACACATACGGTTCCTTCTCTTGAGCAACGAGAGGGCAGTAGTGAGGTTTCAACAGAGGGAAGTACTTATTTTTATGAGTTAACAGGATTATCCGGTAAAACAAAGTACTATGTCCGTGCCTATGCTGAGAACGAGAAGGGGGTAAGTTATGGTGAAACACAAGAATTTACAACTGGTACCTCTGCTGTTGTTCCAACACTTAGTGGTACTACTGTCAGTGAAATAGGTGAGACTTCTGCTAAAGCAACTGCTACAGTAGTGAGTGATGGGGGAGCTTCTGTTTCCGGAAAAGGTTTCTGCTATAGTTTGACAAATAGTTCGCCTACCATAGAAGGTGGTAGTAGTATTCTTGCGGATACGTCAACCGGAAATTCAATAACCGGAGTTTTGAAGAATCTGGAACCTGATGCAAAATACTATATTCGAGCTTATGCTACTAATGGGGAAGGGACTGCATATGGAGTGGTATACACCTTCTCTACACAAAAAGTATCTTCTATACCGACAGTTGGAGCTACTGTTATTAACACCGTGACCAAAACAACGGCTGAAGTTTCATCGAGTATAAGTAATGATGGAGGAGCAACTATAACAGAAAATGGATTTTGTTATAGTATTACTAACACGGTGCCTACTATCAGTGATAATAAAATAAATTCGGATATCTCAAAGAAAGATTTTACAGGAAGTCTGGCGGCTTTAGCTATGGGTACTCAATACTATATCCGTGCCTATGCCGTAAATATGAATGGGATAAGCTATGGAGAAACTAATTCGTTTACTACCAGAAGTGATATCCCGGACAACTCTGATAATCAATCACCTGATAAAAAATAATAGTTACTATGTTTGTAAACACTGAAAACCAACGCTCGTCGGGACGGGTGGTCCCGCCCCTTGCCGCTGGGCGTTCCCCGACCGAAGATTTGTTT